>SKXF01000243.1 GCA_007128555.1 Clostridia bacterium
CCCGGACATCTGCCCGTCCCCCTTCCACCAGGTAGCAGCGGTGAAGCCGACCAGTGTTGCTGCCAGGAGCATGGGGATGACTGGGTGTACGAGCGTGTCGTCCTGTACACCCGCGAAGAACGACAGAGGTACGCCGTAAACAGGGCTCATCTCGGACATGCTGATCAACCTGAGGAGAATCCCGAGGACGATAACTCCAAAGCCGATTGCCGTGAGTTGACGCAGGTTTCCCAACGTAGGAGATGGGGCCTTGCGGTCTTTCACAAGCTGTCGAACGGCGGTAATGCCCCAGTATGCAAGGGATCCCAACAGAAGGGGTAGGGTGAAAATGAGGGCCAGTGCGGTGAAGGGCATGCTTCCGTACCAGGGTGCCCTGGAATAGCTCATGACTCCGTCGGTTGCCAGGAGCACGCGGCCAAAGGGGTCCGTGTCAAAGGCGATGTGCTGAAAGGTGCCAAAAGGATTGGGAGATCTGCCCGGGGTAACGCGGGTGTAGATGCCGTCCTGCTGTTCGGAGAATTCGTGGGTCTCTCCCATATAGTCCACCACGAGATTGCCCTCATTGTCCACGTCGACACGCATGGACTGCAGCACGGCAAGCAAGCGCTCATCTGTGGAGAAGCTCCTTCGGTTGGCGTGGTACTCGCCCGTGTAAACCACGCTCCCGGCTCCGCTGTTCTCCGAATCATCGGGGATGGTGTTTGCCGCTGGATAATGCCCATCCATGAAGGCCTGCCAGAGCTCGGCATGAGCCAGAACCTCCATGCCGCCGCTGTAGGAAACAAACAGCCCCACGTTCTCCTGGGGCAGCAAGTAGAGCCCACTGTTGAACAGCGGTAGGTTCCCACCGTGGAACAGGACTCGTTGACCGTTGATGGTACCTTCTATGAACCCAAAGGTCATACCGTCATGCCTGGGATCCTGGGAAAATTGGTGACTGTGCATTTTGTGGACTGTCTCTGGTTGCAGAACGTGAACTCCCCCGAATACTCCTCCTTGCAGGTGGGCGATCATGAAGGCGGCCATGTCGGAAGCTGTGCTGCTCATGCTTCCTGCGGGTTCCGGGTTCACGTAGATGAAACTTCCCGCACGGTATTCGCCGTCCACCAGGTTGTAGCCGATGGCCATTTCCGACGGCATGTCCTCTGGTGGTGATTGGTCAAAGGTGCTGAGTGTCATGCCGAGGGGTTCGAAGAGATTCTGTTCAACATAGTCGGAGAAGGGTATGCCAGATGTTCGCTCCACGATGTAGCCGGCCAGGGTTGCGCCGTAGTTGGAGTAGGCGACGACCTCTCCGGCGGGAAAGACCCGCGCGGGAAGAAACTCGCGCACGTAGTCTTGCAGTGCAAGCAGCAGGTTTGGATTGAGATAGAAGAGGCCCGAGCTGATGTCCTCAAAGCCAGGCGTGTGGGTCAGCAGGTGGCGCAGGGTGATCGGGGCTGCGTTTTCGGTGTGCAGGGGCCTGGCGAGCTCGGCGGGAATCACGAAGTCAAGATAGGTGTTTACGTCAGTGTCGAGGTCAATTTCACCCTGTTCCACCAGCTGCATGACTGCGGTCCAGGTGATGAGTTTCGAAAGGGAGCCGATGCGAAAGAGCGTGGTGTCGGGGTCCACGAGCTGCTGCTCCTCGCGGTTTGCGTAGCCGTAACCCTTGCTGACAAGCACCTGGCCATCAGCGACCAGTGCGACGGTGGCTCCCGTGATATTGTATTGCTCCATGTGCTCACGGATGACCGTGTCCATGAACCGCTCTACTTCCAGGGTGTTGAGGGTGCTGGAGGCAGTGGCGGTTCGCTGGGGGATGAGTAGCGAGAACAGGGCGACAAACACTAAGGTCATAACCATTGTATGTAAGGGGCTGAATGCTCTCAGCATGCAAAGATCCTCGTTTCGGTTTCATGTAACTGAGACCCATGATATATGCGGGGGGGCGTGTTGGCAAGAATCCAGGCGAGATTCTGACCATGGGTGGCAGCCATCGCTGGCTTACGAGGAGGCGTGGGTCGTGAAGGAACCTGTGATGTGCATCCGAGTGCAGCCGATTGCAAGATGCAGCTGGATTCGGATCAGGTGGAGCGGGTTATCGTAAACATACTGGACAATGCGCGGGATGCAGTGGGCGGATGCGGCAGAATCACGGTCTCAGCGCATCATAGTCAACGCACCGATGAGATTTGCATAACGATCACCGATGATGGTGACGGGATTTCCAAGGAGAACATGGCGAAGTTTCTCACGCCCTTTTTTACCACGAAAGGGCCGGGAATGCGAACGGGGCTCGGTCTGCCCATTGCATTGCATACGGAATTGTGAAGATGCACCGGGGGCAAATTGAGGTTGAATCGGCGCCGGGAGAAGCGAGTCACCGTAACACTGCCTTGTCAGAGCGTGGCGTCGGCAGAATGCGCAGAGCGGGGCATGGTGCGAGAAATCCTTGCGCGAGATTCTATCCGGGAGAAGGGAGCTGTCCGTGATGACTGAGATGAAGAAAGTACTTCTGGTTGATGATGATGCCGATTTTGTGGCTATCCACACCACCATGTTGGAAGGTGCAGGATACGAAGTGATCGCCGCCTACAGCGGCGAGGAGGGCATGAGGGAAGCGAGGGCGCAGAAGCCGGATGTCATCGTGCTGGATGTGATCATGACCACGTCCACCGAGGGATTCGAGGTCGCCCGCCAGCTTCGGGAGGATGCCCTCACCCAGCACATCCCCATCGTCATGCTGACGGCCATCAACACGCCAGGCTACCGGTTGCCGCGGGTCCTGGGGGACTATGATCGAGATGCAACCTGGAATCCCGTCGACGTTTTCCTGAACAAGCCCGTTTCCCCAGAGGATCTTCTGCAACAGATTGATGAGATCGCCAAGTCGTAGGGGGTTCTCAATCGATTGATGCGCCTTCCGTTTCTCTCGAAGGTCCAGAGATGGTTTCCGGGTGTGGGAGGTTGGAAGCTGTGGTGAGTGAGCAGACTGATCCTATGGAGGGTCTTGAGGAAAGATCTGCGAGGATTATGGTTATGGATGACGAGGGATCGATCCGAACCGCCTGTCGCAAGGTGTTGGAGGGGCAAGGCTACGAGGTCGATGTTGCCGTCGATGGGGCTGAGGGATGGGCGAGGCTGAAGGTCGGCGATTACGATCTTGCCCTTGTTGATCTCAAGATGCCGAAACTAGATGGCAGGGCTGTCCTGAACCGGATGCAAAAGCAGATGCCCGACGTGGTGGCGGTGGTCATCACAGGCTACGCGTCCTACGAGACGGCTGTGGAGGCGATCAAGTTAGGCGCCTACGATTATGTTCCCAAACCCTTCACCCCCGACGAACTGCGCAATGTGGTTCGCAGGGGC
>SKXF01000196.1 GCA_007128555.1 Clostridia bacterium
CACCGAGCGGGTGACGGAACAGATGAACAAGCTCGTGCACACCTCCACCCTGTACGTCACCGAGCCCCAGGTCCTGCTCGCCGAGAGACTGGCAGAGATCACGCCGGGTGCCCTGTCGCAGACCTTCTTCACCAACAGCGGGACCGAGGCCGATGAGACCGCAGTGCTAACGGCCCAGATGTTCACCAACAGGCAGGAGATCGTGGCGCTGCGACACTCCTACAGCGGCCGCTCCATGCTGGCGATGTCCCTGACGGCTCATCACAACTGGCGAATCGGCGGTACCCATATTGCTGGGATCAAGCATGCCCACAGTCCCTATTGCTATCGCTGCGCCTTCGGCAGGGAATATCCCAACTGTGACCTCGAGTGTGCGGAGGATGTTGAGGAGCTGATACAGACCACGACCTCGGGGAAGATCGCTGCCTTTTTCGCGGAGCCCATCCAGGGCGTCGGGGGGTTCATCACACCTCCCCCGGAGTATTTCGCCCGGGTGTTGGAAATCATCAGGGGTTACGGGGGCATCTTCATCTGCGATGAGGTTCAGACGGGACTTGGCCGGACCGGCGATCACTGGTTTGGCATCGAACACTGGGGCGTTCAGCCTGACATCATTACCTGTGCCAAGGGCATTGCCAACGGCGCTCCCATGGCAGCGACCGTGGCGACCCCGGAGGTGGCCTCCGCGTGGAAGGGCAAGACCATTTCCACGTTCGGAGGTAACCCTGTAAGTTCCGTCGCGGCCCTGGCCACCCTGGACGAGATCCAGGAGCGGGACCTGCTCACCCATTCTCGGGTCAAGGGCGATCGCCTGCGAGCCGGTCTGGAGGCGCTCAGCGAGAAGTACTCGATCATCGGGGATGTGCGGGGCATGGGCCTGATGCAGGGCATCGAGGTCGTCCGAGCGGACAGGGAGCCCGCACCGGACCTGGTCGACCGCATCTTTGAACAGAGCAGGAGCAAGTCCCTTCTCATCGGTCGCGGGGGACTGTATGGTAACGTGATCCGGATTTCGCCGCCCCTCGTCGTGAAGAGCGATGAGGTCGACGAGGCACTCGAGATCCTCGATGGCGCCTTCGCATCCCTGGGAGCCGATGCGCAGGTTGGTTGAATGCCGGACCGCGGCCGTCCCTGTACGGTCACCGTCGGCCCTCGACGAGAACGGAATGCCAGGAGAACCTGGAAGCAAACTTCGGTAGATGGAGGGTGATTCTTGTGCTTGACGATGCCCGGGTGGAGGAATTTCGGGAGTTCACAGAAAAGATCAGGGAGCAACACGATGTCCCCGGCCTGTCGGTCGCGGTGGCCGATGGGGACCAGGTCCTGTATACCGAGGGTTTTGGCCTCAGGAACGTCGAGGAGGACCTGCCTGCAACCCCGGAGACCCTGTATGGGATGGCCTCGGTCACGAAATCGTTCACGGCCCTGGCCATCATGATCCTCGAGGAACAGGACAGACTCTGCAGCACAGATCCGGTGACCCGCCATCTGCCGGGGTTCTGCCTGACGGGTGGCTCATCGGCAGAAGCCGTCACCATCCATCACCTGATGACCCACACCTCGGGCATGCCCCCGACGGGGGCGCTTCGATACAGCATGATCCGAAGCATGGAGGGGGATCCCTCCGTCGACGAGATCAAGAGGTTGGGACGGTGGGAGGAATGGACGGACCGGGACCCCATCGACACCTACGAGGATCTCCTTGACTTCATAGGCGACGATGACCAGGCGCCCCTGGGACGTTCAGGTCAACAGTTCAGCTATTCCAACGACGCCTACTCCCTGCTGGGGGCGATCGTCGAGCGTGTGAGCGGACAGTCCTTTGATTCCTTTGTTCGGGAGCACATCCTGGAGCCCGTTGGCATGGGATCAAGCACCATGGACCTGGATTTTCTCGAGGAGTACCCTGACGTGACCCAGCTATACAGCCAGAGCGACGAGAGGGGCGTCTATGCAGCTCCGAAATGGCAGCACGCCCCGGCGATGCTTGGAGCCGGCTTTCTGCGTTCCAACGTCACCGAGATGGTCCACTACGGCCAGATGTACCTGGACAGCCTCTCGCCCGGCACCGGAGGCCTCGTCGAGCGGGGAACGGTGACCCGGATGGCTGCCCCGTATTTTCCCTGCGGTCGCAGCCAGTACTACGGCTACGGCCTGGTGATTCGGCCGGGATACCACGGGGTGACCCTGGTGGAACACGGCGGCAGCCTGAAGGGGGTATCGTCCCACTTTGGCTTCATTCCCGAGAGAAACCTGACCGCCTCGGTGGTTGCGAACCTGCAGGGCATTCCCGCCAGCAAGATCTGGCTGGGAGCTATGAACCTCCTGCTGGGGCTTCCCGTCGACACCCCGCGAAGCCGCGAGCCCGAGTACGAGGCCTCTCAAGAGGAGCTTGCCCGCTTCGCCGGGTCCTATGTCTCGGGGGAGGGCGCCCGGATCGACGTGCTCACGGAAGATGGTGGCCTGTATGCTTGTATTGACAACGGCAAGCATCTTCTGCGACCCAGCGGCCCGGACACCGCTGCCATGATGCGAAGGGGAGAGGAGAGCATGGTCCGTTTCATCCCGGGGCCCACCGGTGAGGTGGAGGCCATGTACACCGGTTTGAGGATCATTCGCCGGGCCGACGACCTGCCCGGGGGCTAGCAAAGAGGCCGGAGCTGGAGCAGCGACCGGTTCACCCTGGGTTGGCCCTGATGCTGAAACGTTGAACCACCCTCCCAGGCGGGTGCGGCCGAGGCGGGATGATGCAGATGAACAGGGATGGACTGTCGTTGGCGTTGATCAGCTGAGCGAACCAGAGGCCTGCGGTGAACGGTGCGGCCAGGACGCCACCCGTCGTACGGGGGCCCCGGGTATGAAACCGCAGTGTTCCGGAGAAGGATGGTAGACAGGGGGAAACATGGTTGAACATCGTTTTCGTTGTCCCGATATGGTCCTGATCAACGGGCCGATTTACACCGCCGATGACCAGGGCCGGAAGTTCTCCGGCATGGCCGTGGCGGACGGAAGGATCATGGCCCTGGGTAGCAGTGATGAGATCACGGCCCTCGCGCGGGAAGGCACCCAGAGAGTGAACCTGGCGGGGCGCTCCGCGATTCCAGGGATCTTTGATTCCCACAACCACCTTGCCGTCGCAGGTGCCGTGATGAGCGACGGGGTGCTCCTCTTTGATGCTGCAACGATTTCCGATCTGCAGGAGATTGTCGCAGACAGGGTAAGGGAGCTGGCACCCGGTGAGTGGGTCCTGGGCGCTGGCTGGATTGAGAACCAGTTCAGGGAGTGGCGGATGCCCACGCGCTGGGATCTCGACGAGGTGGCCCCGAACAACCCCGTGATATTGGATCGCCTGTTTGAGATGTCGGTCGTCAACTCCAGGGCGCTGGAGCTGGCTGGGCTGACCGATGATGGCCCCGACCCCGAAAGGGGGATCGCTGACCGTGATGAACAGGGACGCCTGACCGGGGTACTGAGGTCAGGGGCGCAGGAAGCGGTACGGGCAATGATGCCAGGGATGGGTGCGGCGGAGAAAGTCAGGGAGTATGAGCGCCATATCCGCGTTGCTGCCGAGGAATACGTTCGCTACGGCATCACGAGTGTCATTGATCCCGGTGTTCGCCCCCTGGTGATGAGGGCGTATCAGAACGTTCGAGAGAATGGAGATCTGCCCCTGCGAGTGAATATGATGCCCACCTGGTACGGGTTTGGCAGTCACATCGAGAACATGGAGGGCAAGTTGGATCACATCGGGATTCACACCAACTTCGGAGACGAGTGGCTCCGCATGGGGGCTGTGAAGATGGTCATTGACGGGGGGCTGGGCAGCAGAACCGCCCTCATGTATGATCCCTGGATCGACGGCAGCAGGAGCAAGGTTCCCCTGTCCGTCGACACGGACAAGTTGGAAGCGTATTTTGATGAGGCTCACTCGGCGGGCTGGTCCATCGGAATCCACTGCTGCGGTGACAGGTCGCAGGACATAGCCTGTACCAGCTTTGATGCTGTGATGGGACGAGATCCGCGGGAAGACGTCCGGCACAACATCATCCACGGTTACTTCGCGACCCAGGACGCCCTCGACATCATGCAGCGGCGCAGCATCTCGGTGTCCGCCCAGCCTGGGTTCATATGGGTGGAAGGAGATGTGTACTTCGGCGCAGCCACCGAGGAGGATCTGCGTGGGTTCACACCCCTGAAGTCTTACTCGGAGCGGGGGATCGTGGTGGCCTGCAATTCGGACATGACCTCAGCTCACTATAACCCGTTCTGGGGCATTCACAGCGCTGTGACCCGAAAGACCTCGCGGGGCGCGACACTCGGTGATGAGCAGAGGGTGGACCGGTTCGAGGCCCTTCGAATGTTCACGCACAACGGGGCCCACCTGGCCTTCTGGGAGGACCTGACCGGGTCCCTGGAAATCGGCAAGGCGGCGGACGTTGCGGTTCTCGACAACGACTACGGTTCGGCCCGTGATGATGACTTGCATGATCTGAAGGTCGACATGACCATCATTGGAGGCGAGACCGTCTACGACCGATGCAACCCGTGAACTGGCAAGCTGAGGAGGAGTCCCTCCGCCTGGCTGCGGGGCTCCTCCAGGGTCCCGGTCGGTGCGGCAATGCCCCCGCTCAGCGCCGAGCCTATGTGTGCTGGGGACGCCGAGGATCAGCGGAGCCCGGTCAGATCAGCCTGGCCCAGGGAGGGGATGTTCACTGGAGAAACAGCCCTCAAAGAGACGGAAGATTCCAGACGGGAGGAAGAGCATGTCTGATCATCTTCGCAGTCCCGACATCATCCTGACCAACGGCCCGATCTATACGGCCGACGCCCCTGGCAACGAGTTCTCTGCCATGGCCATCTCAGCCGGTAAGATTACCGCCCTTGGCAGAAAAGACGAGATCTGTGCCCTGGCCCATGAAGGTACGAGACAGATCGACCTGGAGGGTCGCTCTGCAATTCCCGGGATTTTCGACTCCCACAATCACCTCTTCATGGCCGGTGCCGTGTTGAGCGACGGAGTGCTCCTGTTTGATGCCACCACCCTTTCCGAGCTGCAGGAGATGGTCGCCGACCGCGTGCGGAAGCTGGCCCCGGGCGAATGGGTCCTGGGTGCAGGCTGGATCGAAAACCAGTTCAGGGAGTGGCGTATGCCAACGCGCTGGGATCTCGACGAGGTGGCCCCTGACAATCCGGTGTTCCTGATGCGGCTGTTTGGCATGTGTGTCGTCAACTCCAGGGCGTTGGAGCTGGCAGGGCTCACCGATGATGGCCCCGGACCCGATCGAGGAAGTGCAGACCGCGATGAGGCGGGACGCCTGACTGGGGTGCTCAGGTCAGGGGCGGAGGAAGCCGTGCGGGAAGTGATGCCGCAGCTGAGCTTCGTGCAGAAAGTGAAAGAACACGAGCGTCACATTCGCACAGGCGCCGAGGAGTTCGTCCGCTACGGCATCACGGGCATCATTGACCCCGGCGTACCCCCCATGGTGATGAGGGCGTATCAGAACGTCCGTGAGAAAGGGGATCTTCCCATCCGGGTCAACATGATGCCAGCGTGGCACGGGTTGTTTTCCACGAGGGGCCAGCACCTGGAGGGCAGGTTGGATCACTTCGGGATACGAAGCGGTTATGGCGATGAGCGTCTCAACATCGGGGCATTGAAGATGGCCATCGACGGGGGACTGGGCAGCAAGACAGCCCTCATGAACGATCCCTGGACCGACGGCACCCGTTCCGACATACCGCTGCGGCTCGATACGGATAACCTGGAGACGTGGTTCGAGGAGGCACACGAGGCGGGTTGGTCCATCGGCATCCACTGCTGCGGTGACCGGGCCCAGGATCTGGCCTGTGCCGCCTTTGACGCTGTCGTTGGACGCGATCCGGGGGATGCCCGGCACAACATCATCCACGGCTATTTCGCGACGCCAGAGTCCCTCGAGATCATGCAGCGACGCAACATCTCGGTGTCGGCCCAGCCGGGCTTCATATGGGTAGAAGGGGATGTGTACTTCACCGTCGCCTCGCAGGCGAAGCTCCGCGGATTTACACCTCTGAAGACCTACCTGGAGAGCGGCATCGTCGTTGCGTGCAACTCGGACATATGCTCAGCCCACTACAACCCGTTCTGGGGCATTCACAGCGCAGTGACGCGGAAGACGTCCCGGGGTGCAACCCTCGGTGATGAGGAGAAGGTTGACCGCTTTGAGGCTCTGCGGATGTTCACGTACAATGGGGCCTACCTGGCCTTCATGGAAGAGCTGACCGGCTCCCTTGAAGTCGGCAAGGCGGCCGACGTGGCAGTTCTTGACGCAGACTATGGAGCCGTCTGTGATGATGAACTGCGGGATCTGAGGGTGGATGTGACCCTCGTAGACGGCGAGACGGTCTACGAGCGAGACCGCTGCTGACCTGGTAGGGCAGACTGGGAACCCCTTTGCGAGACGCCATGGGGATACGTGGAAAGCGTTTGGCTGGAGAAAGGGGCTCCCGGTCTTCGCCCAGTATCCCAGTATGACTGCAGTACAGCGTGAACCTATGGAAGAACAGGTGCGCGGCGATGATGGAGCTTTTCATGAGGATCGTGGAACACGCTGGGGCGTGAACGTGGGCAGGTTGATCCCTGTGAGGGTAGTGATCTGCAACTGACGCGACAACCGGAGCGGCGGCAACCTCTTTGATGGCAGCCTGAAGACACGGCCCTCATCGCGCATGCGACCGTAGACAGAGCGCTGTATTGTGCGAGCTCTGTCACCCGCTATTGCGTGGGGCTGATCACGGATTCGAGCCTTGAGTTGCTTCATGGGCGCGAAGATATCCCCTCGCCGTCCGGGTTGCCACGACACGCTGTTAGCAGCTATCTATCCACCGCTGCAGAGACCAGGGGCCAGGGTGACCCGGGTGTGATGTCGATACCACCGAGTCTGAAGAGTCAGATGGGCCACCTGAGCGAACCGACCAAAGCCATTGGAACACCTCTCCAACCTTCGTGACAGATGGACAGCCACAGTGAGCTGTTGTTGCTACGGGTCCAGCTTAATAATGCTGCTTCGGGTCCAGGGCGTCACGCAAGCCGTCTCCCATCAGGTTGATTGACAGTATCGTAAGGAAGATCGCTGCGCCTGGGAACACGGTCATCCACCAGGCCCTGTGTAACTGCTGTCCTCCCGCCGTCAGGATGTTCCCCCAGCTCGGTGCTGGTGGCTGTGTCCCCAGCCCCAGGTAACTGAGACCCGCTTCAATTAAAATGGCATTGGCCACGAACAGCGTGGTGTAGACAATGAGCGGTGCGACAATGTTGGGCAATATGTGTTGAAATATGATTTTCCCATCACGTGCCCCCAGGCTTTGGGCGGCGAGAACATACTCCTCCTCCTTGAGTTTCATGATCTCTCCGCGAACGAGTCGAGCGGGGGATGTCCAGTGAACCAGACCTATGACCACCATGGTCATGGTCATGCTTGCGCCAAATAGGGCAACAACGGCAATGATCAGAAAAAGCGAAGGTATACACATGACAATGTCGACAATCCGTTGCAAGACCATATCAATGCGACCGCCATAGAACCCGGACAGGCTCCCCACGATCACTCCCAGGGTAAGGGTTATGCCTGCAGCAACCGGCCCGACCGTCATGGATACACGCGTACCGTATATGACTCGGGTGAGCAGGCATCGGGCCAGGGTGTCTGTTCCCATTAGAAACTCTCTGCTGGGCGGCTCAAGACGACGACCAAGGAACTGCTCCAGGGGGTCGTGGGGTGCTATCCATGGAGCAAGGATGGCGATGAGTGCAATGGCGAACACCACCGTTGCGCCAACGATTGCAGGACGGTGTTTGCTGAAACGCTCAACAACCGATGCCCTTTTGGGCGGCATACCTTCTTTTATCTGCTGTTCCTCGTTGTGCATGGAGTATTCATCTCCTTACTTGTATGTGATCCGTGGATCCACGAGGGCATAGGCCAGATCTGTGATGAGATTGGCCAGGAGAACGACCACTGCGATCATCATGTTGATCCCCATGATCAACGGATAGTCCCGTTCAAAGACAGCATGAACGGCTGAACGTCCTATGCCGTTATAGGCAAATACGGATTCAACAATAACCGAGCCACTTACGAGGAAGCGAAGAGACAGGCCCACAACGGTTACCACCGTCACAAGGGCATTACGCAAAGCATGCTTGTAGATGACTGTTCGTTCACTCAGGCCCTTGGCGCGTGCTGTGCGGATGAAGTCAGAGTGCATGATATCAAGCATGCTGGAGCGGGTGTATCGGACCAGGCTGGCTAACCTCGCCATGCCCAGGACAATAACGGGAAGAACCAGGTGATGCGCTCGGTCCAGGTAATAGGTCAGGGTACCAGGAGTCAGACCGATCGTGCGGGTACCAGAGATGGGAAACCACCCCAACATGTAACCGAAGTACATCATACACAAGAGCCCGAACCAGATATTCGGCATGCTGATCCACGTGAAACTGAAAATTGTGGCACCGTGGTCAAAAAGCGAGTACTGCCGGATGGCAGCCATTACGCCAATGACGACCGACACCGAAACAGAGAACGCCAGGGCCGAAAACCCAAGAATTACGGTATTGGGCAAGGTCCGCGCAATGAGACTCGCAACCGGGTACCCGGTTCTGTACGATAGGCCCATATCACCGGTGATCATGTTGCGTGCCCAGTAATAGTACTGCACGTAGATGGGACGATGAAGTCCGAGGGCGATGCGTATCTGTGCCGCTGCATGTGGATTAATGTCCTCTCCGAGCAGTACGGCTTCCGGTCCGCCTGGCGCCAGATGCATCAATCCGTAAAGCAGCATGCTTACGCCAACGAGACTGAGAATGACAAGCCCAAGCCGTCGCACAGTATATTGCAGCAATGATTTTCACCCTTTCTATTTCGATGGGTGCAGTACGGAGGATGATGCTCATCCTCCGTACTCACAAGCCTGCTTTCGTGTCCCCATACCCGGCACCTGATTTAGCGATCCCAGTACCAGTCTTTGAGGGAGAAGAAAATGCCTTGGCTCCTGTACGGATGAGGTTCGGCACCCTCTAGATCCTCATCAAAGGCATGGTAGAAGCTCGCCCAGTTGAAGTAGATCTTGGGGACTTCCATGGCGAGAATTTCCTGCATCTCTCGGTAGTAGACAGCTCGATCCTCGAGATCGAAAACTCTGCCGGCTTTCTCGAACAACTCATCGACACGATCGTTCCTGTACAACATGACGTTGCGCCCGCCAATCCCATCGGAGTGATGAACGGTTCTGATATAGGCATCAGGATCCGGGTGACCCGTCCATCCAAAATACATCATGTCAAAGTCCGATGCGAAAATGGCGGTCTGCCAGGCCGCCAGATCCAACTGGTCGATTTCGATGCGGACGTTAGCCCGGGCCAGGAATTGCTGCAACACCGTAACCGCTTCAACCGCCAGTTCGCCGGTTGAGACTCGCACGGTAAACTCAAGGCGCTCGCCATCCTTGTACCAGCCATCGGCCTGCTCCGTGAATCCTGCATCAATCAGCAGCTCTGCAGCTTTGTCCAGGTCGAGGGGAAATGGATCGTCCATGGGTACGTGACACCAGGCGATGCCTGGATTGAACGGATGATGAGCGACCTGATGCCAACCCTCGTTGATGTGGTCATGCATCGCCTGTTTATCGATCATATGATGAATGGCCTGCCTGACCCGTACATCACCGAAGAAGCCTCGTTCGAGATTCATAGAGAAGTGAGCCCATCCCACGCCGGGTGCATCGAGAACCTTCTTTCCGGCAGTGTCCATTATCGTTTGCAGGTCCGCCACAGGGGGGACAAAGTAATCGAGGTTACCTGCCAGAAACTCATGGAGACGGGTGGTGGCATCGGGGATCACCCGAGTGATCATCTGGTCTAGGTAGGGACGACCAGCCCAGTGATCCTCAAAGGCCTTCAGTATCCAGTACTCGCCTCGCTCCCATTCGGCAAAATAGAAAGGGCCGGTACCAATGGGGTTGTAGACGTAGTCTGTTTCCATAATATAGTCTTCATGGCCCTCAAGCAGGTGGCTTGCCACGATCCCAACCTCCGTTCCCACGGTCATGAACGAACCCGAGGGTTCCGAGAAGTGGAACGTAATGGTGTAATCATCGACGACCTCGATGGCATTCAGGGCACTCCACGCTTCATAGTAATCTTTCATACGGACTTGGTAGTCATCATCCGAAATATCGCCCGCTTCGAGGGAGCTACTGAGTTCACCGATGGATTCCCAGAAGTCACGATAGCCTTTGAGAGCACTCAAATACGGGTGCTTTGAAGACGCCATCGGAGGATACATGCACAGCATGTAG
The DNA here is from genome assembly GCA_007128555.1 of Clostridia bacterium. Next base: position 10,342 of record SKXF01000196.1, read on the forward strand.
GTGAAGTATACGTCGTGGGCGTCGAAGGGTTCTCCATCATGAAATACAACGTCGTCGCGGAGGTAGAAGGTGATTTCCAGGCCATCACTGCTGATGTCCCAATCCGTGGCAAGATGGGGTTGGGGAACGCCATCTGAATCCATGCGTACGATACTGTCAAAAACAGTGTTCTTGACGGGGTATATGGTAGCAGTCCCCGTATACGTAGGGGACATGGCTATCAGGTCTGAGCCCATCGTCATAACGACCTGTCCCCCGTATTTCGTGTCTGGTTCAACGTCCACTTCTTCTTCTACTTCTTCCTCTTTTTCAGGCGGTTCGGTTTCCTCATCAGTCGGACCACAGGCCAACAGTATCACTGGCACGAGCAACAAGACCAGCGCCACAACAAGCCACCGTCTGTGAGTTAACTGTAGCATTTCCTTTCTCCTTTCCCTTTTTGCTTGGTATTATGGTCTCTTATTATATTTATTCGGTGCAGATTTGCGTGATCCTCCTTTTATCGTCATCGGACATCTAAAGTTATATATGGCGTTAGTTACCTAGATCGTCATATTTCTCCATTATGGACGTCCGTTAGGTCACGAAACGGCACGAACCAGCGTGCATTCAGGGTTGTTGTTGCGACGGGTGTCAGCGGTCACCTGGTTTCGCCTTTTTCGGACTTCTTCTATGGTGGGCTCTGGTGGGGTAGGCGAGCGAGATCACCGTATCACCCCGTGGATGAAGCAGTGTTTGAGGCTGTTACACTCAAGGGTACAATGCATGTAGAAATCGATCACAGACATCATCGAACGGCTCTGTACTGCCGGGCCATTGATCGTCAGGTCATGGAGCCGTGGGAAGAAATTGCGAACAGGATGGTGGCTCCGGTCGCGCGATCCGGAGTGAGGGAGACCGGTTCACGCCTGGCGGCAGGTACAGAGCGAACCGGTCCCGCGATCACGTTCTTCTGCGCACGACGTCACCGGGGGTCATCCCCGTTGTCTGACCTTCCCTCACAACGGGGGTTCCGTTGACCAGCACCCAGTGTATGCCATCGGGATAGCGACACGGATCATCAAGGGTGGCACGATCGGAAACAGCCTCGGGGTCAAATACCACGATATCAGCCCGGGATCCCCGCCGGATCACCCCGCGGTCTGCGAGTCCCAGCCATCGTGCCGGCAATCCGCTCGACTTATATATGGCCTCTTCGAGGCTCAACAGACCCAGGTCGCGCACGTACCTGCCGAGAAGCCGAGGGTAGGTGCCGAAACTCCTGGGGTGGATCACTCTTTTCGACTCAGAGGGTTCATCGATGGCAGGAGCGTCGGTGCAAACGCTGCTGTGCGGATGCAATAGGATCCGCTGAACATCCTCTTCCGCCATGGCGAAGGCGCACACCGCCTGCCCCTCGCTGCCGATGACCAGTTCACGCACCACTTCGACCGGATCAACCCCACGATCGGTGGCGATCTGTCGCACCGTTCTGCCAACCAGGGTCGACGATTCCGGGTGGCGCAGGACGGTGTATCCCCAGTCGAAGTCGCCCAGGGAGCTCTTCCATCCCGGGTAGCCGGAGTGAAGATCGGCTGAGAGTCGTTCGAACTCTGTACGCTGGCGCATGCTGTGCACCGCGTCCTGTTCTCCGTTGCGGGTGAACCATGGGGGAAGCAGGTCCAGAATCGTCATGGCCGCGGCAAAGGTGTAAGGATACACATCCAGTCGAACCCTGTGGCCCCGGGCGCGGGCGCTGTCAATGGCACCAAGGCTCTGGATAGACTGGCCCCAGTTGTGGGGGATCATCGACTTGTGGTGAGCCAGCTGGGCGGGAACTTCCAGGTTCCGCGCGATGTCCACGGCCTCCTGCACCGCTTCCAGGAGCCCGTCGGCCTCATCGCGGAGATGACTGGCGTAGAAAGCGCCCTCGAACCGGCCCAGGTCAGCCCCCACCGCCCGGATCTCGGCGGGCGAGGCGTAGCAGCCGGGGACGTAG
>SKXF01000090.1 GCA_007128555.1 Clostridia bacterium
CTTCGTGCCCCGCAAAATGCACGCCAGCATCACTGAGGTCAGTGAATGTCGTACTGCTCTCCGACGTTTCCTGCAGTGGCTTTCCGAATCCGACATGATCGATCCAGAAGCCGCCCAGGCGTACCGCAGGCAGGTATCAAGGCTGGCGGCAGAGGGGATCAAGGCAGCCCGTGTGCGGGGGTATGAATTTGCGCCGGTCGAGACGCCTGGACACCAGGTCGATGAGATCCTGGAGGACCATTTCACCATAACCCGGGTCGAGCCTGGCACATTGTGGCTTGAGGATATGAAGCAAACAGGAACCCCCGGCATGGTAAGGGCCCCGAGGGCGTTTACCAATCTTTGCGAGCCCGAGATGAACCTCGCTGCAGAAATGCAACGGGCAGGCAATCAATGGTACCTGATAAATGTGTACAACGCATACCCAAGACCTTGATCAGCAGACGTTCTTGCCGAACACCTCGTGTGTGAGTAGGGTGATGCGCACGGGCAGGGGGGCGGGGCACCTCCATGGCACCCCGCCCCCATCCATCACTCAGGCAGAGAGAAATGAACTTCCCACGGGCCCCGGGCCTGTTTCAGTAACTCCGGGAACTCGAGTTTCAGCTCGCGTGCATCCTCCTCTAACTCGTAGGTCAACGTGTACTCGAAATGCATCCCCTCGCCGGCAATGTGCCCCAGCTTGGTCTCACTGTCCATTCCAAAGCTGTCCGCGGCCCAGTAGGAACGTTCGCTGTCATCGACCAGGCTGAACCCGAGCAGTTGCACGAGATCTCCCCCGGTGCCTCTGATGGTGAGCGTCAACCTCTGATCTTCCAGGTCGGCCCCGACACTCTCGACCGTTGTTCCCCAGAGCTGATGAGAGGCTGCGCCGACGAGCTCAACCTGCCGATCGGATCCCTCTCCCGAGATGCGGTACACAAAAGCCGGAGCGGGATCATCCAGGGGGCGCCCTGTATCCGGGGCAATCGAGTAGTGCCTCGCCACCGCTTCATGGACCACCCGCAGTTCAACTGTGCCCTCGGGCAGAGGTTCGTAGGAAGCTCGAAGGGCCAGGATCCCGTCATGACCTGTAACGTCCGTGCTCTGAGCGCGCACGCCCAGGATCCGCCGCCCATCAACATACAGCTCCGGCATCCCACGGTAATCATCGTTGATCCGAGATCCATCTGTGCCCCGGGGACCGTAGAGTCCGTGGAACAGGTAGGTGATCACGGTTTCGGTGGCGTGAAGCTCCACCTTTGACACTTGCAGGGTCACACCGGCCCTCTCTGCCGAGATAGCCCCAATCTCGTAGGTCTCTTCCAGGGCGACGGCGCGATCGTAGTTCACCGGAACCCTGAACTCCCAAGGACCCTGCACGTCACCGATGGACTCGACCCTGACATTGATGTGCCGGGTCATCCGGGCCAGCCCAGCGTTGGTAATGGATCCGGTGTAAATATCCTGTCCGTCCTCGTGTGAGGTCCGGTAGAATGCTCCCCGGGGTGGGATCTCCCGGCCCCACTGATCCGTGATCCGCGCGGCGATGGACATCCCCTCGGCAAGCCTTCCCTCTGACGTGGTAATGCGGAAACCGAGGACGGTCCGCGATCGGTCGGCCACGACGTTGACCAGCTCCAGCTTCACATCATCGATGGTCTGTGCGGCGTGCAGGTCGTGTGCCACACCCTGGTCTGCGGCAAGCTGTAGGCCGCGGTCGGCGCCGATCGCACGGAAGAAGGGCCCTACCATGGGCAGGGATCCAGCATAAAGTGAAACAGCGGGAAAAGCATAGGCCGTTGCCAGGGCCAGGATCAGCAGGGCCGCCACATAGCTGACCGGGATCCATCGCGGACGCCGGGGCTGCCGATGGATAGGTCCGCTGTTGGGCCTCTTCGGCCCGTCATCCGTCCGGTCCGGCTCGAGCTCCCCGCCCCTGACAGCCTGGCGCCAGTGTTGCCGGGCACTCTCGGGCACCTCCTGCTCGCGAAGGAAATCGCCGAAATCCTGCAGCTCTTGCTCCACATGTCGCAAATCCTTATCCTTACTCACGGGCAGCACCTCCTGTTTGGGAAACCCTCTTGGAAACACCGAGCCCCGTCCTGAGCTGCCTGAGCGCATAATGCAGTCGGGACTTAACGGTCCCCTCGGGGACACCAAGAATCCGGGATACTTCATCGACGGTCAGATCCTCGAGGTAGCGGAGGACAACAACCGTCCGGTGCTCCTCGCTCAGTTGCTGTAGAGCCGATCGGATGTCCTGGAAGTCAGCCCAGTTGACGTCTCCTGGAATGAAATCTCGGCCGTCACGGTCCCCTACTGTGGACGTGTCCGCAATAGGCACCACCTTGCTGCGCTCGCGCTGCAGCGCGTAGCAGGCGTTGATCATGATGCGAGTCGCCCAGGTGTAGAAGTAGGCGGGACGCCTCAGGCTGGGCAGGGCCTCCAGGACGGTCAGTGCCGTCTCGGCAAGGGCCTCGTCTGCGTCCTGGCAACTGCCGGTAATCGACAGTCCCATGCGGTACAGGGCCTGCTCAGCGCTGCTAAACAGCGCTTCAAAGGCATCCATGTCACCGCGCACAGAGGCACTCACCAGCTCCTCCAACTGGCCAGGGCAAAGCTTTGACGCCTGATGATGTTCCCCATCCATTGCTATCAACTCCAAGTTCATCTCCCTTTTCACCCATTAGATGGACCAGGAGGTGCGGAGGTTCAAATGAATATCTCACGTTCTATGGTAACAGGTTTGCGAACATAGGTCGCCACACAGAGCGTCGAACGCATCACCGTATCGGTCCACGAAGATGGCCACACAGGGTGCATCCTGGCGCTCACCTCGGGGAGGTTGCGAGCGGGCATAGGGCGAATAGGTTGTCAGGTCACAGGAATGGAGGATGAACGACTTGACAGATTTCACCAGGCTCGCAGAGGTATCTGAAGAGGTGGACCGGCTCTTTGCGGAATGGGACCGACCCGATTCTCCCGGAGCTGCCGTCATCGTAACTTCGGGTAAAGACATCGTCCACCGGGGGGGCTACGGCTGTGCCCAGCTGGAATACGACATCCCCATCACCCCCTCAACGATTTTCCACGTCGCCTCGGTTTCGAAGCAGTTCACCGCCTTCGCCATTGCCATGCTCGCTGATAAGGGACAGGTCTCCCTTGACGATGATATCAGGGACTACTTCCCCGAGATCTTCGATTTCGGACAGAGAATAACGATTCGTCACCTGGTGCATCACACCAGTGGGCTCCGGGACCAGTGGGAGCTCGTGAAGTTGGCCGGCTGGAGAATGGATGACGTCATCACCACCGAACACATCATGAAAACCGCCAGGCACCAGCGCGAA
>SKXF01000419.1 GCA_007128555.1 Clostridia bacterium
CACGGGCGATGATGGGAATCTCCTCTTCCTTCAGGCCCTGGGGATAGCCGGTGCCATCATAGTACTCATGGTGGGTGAGGATCGCCCTCGAAACTGGGGCCATTTCCGGAGAGGTCTGCGCAATCCTGAACCCAGCCTCCGGGTGTCTTCTTATCTGCATCCAGTCCTCATCCGTCAGCGGGCCATCCTTCAGCAAGATTTCATCCGGAAGAACCACCTTCCCAACATCATGCAGTCGTGCCAGCAGGGTCAGATCTGCCAGGTAATTGTCGTCCAGATCCATCTCCGTTCCGACCGCAACCGTAAGGGCCTCCAGGCGTTCCGCGTGGCCATCGTTCTCCTGGCTCTTCTCGGTGAGGGCATTGACCAACGATGAGATCAGGGCACTACGCACACTGTCCATCTCGAGCATCTTGTTCCGATACATGCGGTCTTCGGCGGCCTTCAATACCTGGTGTATGTCCTGGTCCGGGGTATCTTCATCCCGGGTGGCGGAACCGAATGAAATACTGAGATTCACAGGCCCCATCATCGCGGCCCTGCACCGCTCGTTGATCCTCCTGATGAGCCCCCTCGCGGCGTCACCGGGTGTCCTGGGTAAAATGACAGCAAACTCGTCCCCCCCAATCCGGGCAACAACATCTTCACTTCTACAGCACTGCTCAATGACCCGCGCAATCCGCTGTAGGAGCCGGTCTCCCATCCTGTGTCCAAAGGCATCGTTGACCAGCTTGAGCCCGTTTACATCACCCATGATCACGCTGAGGGGCATCTGCCTGGGAACATTCAACCGGTTCAGGGCATCCTCAAAATACGTACGATTATACAAGCTCGTCATCTGATCGTGCATGCTCATGTGCCTGAGATTCTCCTCGGCGTTCCGCCGCTCGGTGACATCCCTCAGGATCGTAAGGTTTGCGGGCCTGCCCCGGTAGGTGATAACGCTGGCGCTCACCTCGACATGCACCCTGTGTCCATCTTTGTGCATGAGCATGGTGTCGTAGATGGGGGGAGCTTCCTCCCCAGCCAACCTCTGCTCATGATAGCCTGTGATCCGAGAGCGTTCTCCCGGTTGCACGGAATCAAGCCAGGGCGAACCCACAAGATCCTCTGCGCGATACCCAAGCACCTTCTCGGCGGCTGCGTTGACATAACTGAACACGTCATCCTGGATGATCACAATCATATCATTCGCCCGCTCAGCCAGGACCCGGTACTTCTGCTCGCTTTCCTGCAGGGCGGCCTCCATCGCCTTCTGCCCAGTAACCTCGCGCACAGAACCCACGATGTGGGTCACCCGAGCATTCGCTACGATCGGCGCGAGGCGAAACTGGAAGTGCCTGGCGCCTGAGTCGGCCCCAAGCTCAAGATCGAGGCCAGCCGCTTCCCTGCCGCTGATGCACTGGTCGAGACAATCCTGGAGCACGGCCGGGGACATGGAACCCAGTAGATCCTCAATCTGCAGGCCCTCAACATCGCGGCCGTTTATGCCGAGCATCTCCTTCAAGGCCGGGTTGATCCGCCTGATGGGGAAACTGTGGTCCCTGGTCACGTCGAGCAGGAAAACCCCATCCTTCGTGCCCTCGAATATGAGCTCGTATTCGGCCGCAAGGGTCCTGAACTCCTCCCGGCCGCGACTGAGCGCCTCGCTGGTTCTCATCCGCCTCAGCGCTCCGGCCGCGTGAGACAGAAGGGTTTCCAGGAGCGCCGCGTCACCATCGTTGAAGGCCCCCACCTCGGAGGAAACCGCCTGGAACACCCCCATATCACCGATGGGTATCGAGATAATGGATCGATAATCTGGCCTGGCAGGACGGGCTTCGGGATCAGCCCTGAGGTCATCTACGATGTGGGTCTTCTGTGTGCGGTACGTCTTGCCCGCTATTCCCTCATCTTTTGACATCACCATGCTACCGTCTGCCTCCATGTGCGAGGAAGATGCCGTGGGAACCAGCATGTCACCATCGACCATATCCACCACGCACAACATCAAATCCAGGGTATCCTCAGCTGCCGCGACGGTGATTCGGTAGACCTCGTCTTCCGTCTCTGCCCTCTCCAGCAGGAAGGCAACTTCGTGCAGCTTCTCCAGCTTCTCCTGGGTGAGAATAAGATGATCCTCAGCTTCCCTGCGTGAAGATAGGTCCGTGACAAAGCAGTAGTAGCAAAGGGGTTGACCTCCTTCATCCCGTACCAGGTGAGTCTTCAAGTGCACCGGAATGCATCTGCCATCCCTGGTGAGGTACTCCCTGTCGAACGACTGGGGTTGGCCCGTCTCCCCCAGGCGCTCCATGACCTGCGTGCTCTTCTCTTGCCGCCTGTGCGGCTTCAGATCGCGGTCCCACCTGGTGTCCAGCAGGTGCTCCGTAGAATAGCCTGTCAGATCACTGAAGGCCCCGTTGCAGTCCATGATGCGACCATCTGGCCGTATGATGGCAATCGCCTGGGGCGAATGCTCGAAGATCTGCCGGCAGTGGTACCCGGGATCCCCCAGGCCGCCGGTCACGACGGCTCCCAGTTCTGCCCATTTTCCTGCTGAACACCCGCAAGCATCCGCAGGTAAGTGGCAGTCTGGATTGGTGACGATCTGCCCGCCCTGAACAAAGCGATGATGCAGTCCCTGGGCCATCCGTATCATCTCAGGATCTTCTTCAGATCGATCATAGCAGCAGAAAACGGTTGCACCCAACGCCCAGGACAGTTCGCCTGCGATCTGGTTCTCCAAAGCTGGCAATCGATCGGGTGTCGGCGACTCGCCGAGGAGGGCTGTGGGCGATACAAGGATCCACAGGGGTGAGTCCTGTTCCTTCGCGATCTCCCCCAGGCGCCGAATGGCCAGGTAGCCCGAATCCTGCCCCTCTGACCGGGTCGCACCGGTTGAAACAAAGTCAACGGGAAGCTTGCTGGCTGCCATCCACTCCCGGACAACCCGCTCTGCTGGAGATGAGAGGGCTACGGCACACCGCTCCCCGTGGAGGGTTGCCTTGCGCAGAAGAGACGCCACCACCTGGCGGAGCTCCCTCGCGGAGTCATAAACCAGCAATACGTGGTCTTCCCGGGCTGCCCCTGGACCGGGCGCGCCGCGCAGGCATGGGATGGCAGCCGTCATTTGGTCCGACATTGAAACCTCCTCGGAACAACACCAAGGGCGCTGGGACCGTTACATTGGCATAGATATGAGCTGCAATCAGATGACATGTCCACTCCAGGTAGAAGATCCATGTACCATGTATCGGCACATCACCTGGATATCATTAGTCCTCCGCACGTGGGCACGTCGGTGAAGGTTGCCTGCCGTGACCTGGGACATGCGGCCCGGGAGGTTCCCCG
>SKXF01000452.1 GCA_007128555.1 Clostridia bacterium
GATCGAGAACTCCGAAGGGAAGTACCGTGGTTACAGAGGAACCCGTAAGGCTTGTGATGGTCACCAGCAGGTAGGCAATGTGGGTTTTGAGAAACAATAACAGAACCAGTAGCCACTTGGCACCTTGAGACATGATATCCCTCCCTGATCAGTGTATCAACGATTGCCCGGTTATCCAACCGGCCGCTATCAGGGGCGAATCGTCAGCCCATCTTCTGATGGCCACGGTGCCGAGTAACCTACTTATGTTCATGACAATCGACCGGTTGATGAAATCCGACGAGGGCAAGCAACCGAGCGCTACAGCGCAGTGCAAGCACGGATGGTCATCACGTTCCTATTCCAAATCGTCTGCCTCATCTCAGCCGTGATGGCGTCATGAATCTACCGTTTACGTCGGAAGGCCCAGGTGCTACGATGACAACATATGGATCACCTGAGAAAGGACTGATGCTCGTGCCTCTGCAACCGGTTCCAAGATCAGGGGAGATGTGGGCAGCCCGACGTCGGCTCCGCTCTCGTTTGCATCCCACGCCCCTAGTGCGATCGTCATGGATCGAGGAGATCACCGGGGATGAATGCTACCTCAAGATGGAATCCTTACAACCGACGGGTTCCTTCAAGGTCCGCGGGGCGTACAACAAACTCATGCTGCAGGGACGCTCCATGGGTCCCACCATCCTGACAGCCTCAAGCGGGAATCACGGTGCAGCCGTTGCCCTGGCCGCCTCCGAACTGGGCCTCGAAGCCCGCGTGGTGGTACCGGTCGGCACGCCTTCTGCCAAGATTAGCAACATACAGCGCTTCGGGGCCATCGTGGTCGAACATGGCACATCCTATGATGAGGCCGAGGCGTTCGCTTTCCGTACTGCCGCGAAAGAGCAATTGCCCTTAATACATCCTTTTTCCGACCGGGATATCATCGCTGGCCAGGGTACCGTAGCCCTGGAGGTCTTCGATCTCCTTGACGCGCCCCTCACGTTCGTCGTACCCGTGGGAGGCGGCGGCCTCATCAGTGGAATCGCCCTGGCAGCCAAAGCGGTCAGCCCCCATAGTGCTGTCGTCGGTGTGCAGCCTGCGGCCTCTCAGCCCATGGTGCAGTCATTTAACTCTGGAGAGTTCATCGAAGTCTCCCATGGTCCCACGCTTTCCGAGGCAACCAGTGGGAGTATATCACCCGACACTCTGGGTGTTGTGATGGACCATGTGGCTGCGATGATTGCGGTGACGGAAGATGAGATCGCAGGAGCCATGCGGCAGCTTATTCTGCAGGAACGTATGGTTGCTGAGGGGGCAGGGGCCCTCTCGATCGCCGCCGTTCTGGAAGCACAGGTACCCGCTGAACTGCCCCGTCCCCTGGTACTGATTCTATCCGGACGCAACGTCAACCCAGATGTCATCATTTCTGTGATGGATGGGAAGGACGAGTAGATCGCAGCAGGATGATCACAGGCCCTGTGAGGGGAAAGGTACCCGAGACGTCCCGTTTATGGCCAAATGTGCCCCAAGTGCAACGAAACAGGTTGCAGGAGTCGCACCGTTTATCCAAAGAGTAGATGCACAGCAGTTCACCGCTATTCTGGATTAGCCTATCCAGCGAGAACTCCATCCACAGGCCGGGCGCGTAGGGTTGGCTTTTGCCCTTCTGGCTCTTCGCAGATCCAAAAACTAAAGGCTTCAGTTGGAGAAGGCCCTGGAGAGGCTCACAGGCTCTCATCAGCGGCATTTTCTTGCGGTCCGTCTCTCATTTTTGCTCGTAGGTAGTCGTCACTCTGAGAAATCCCCTCTGACCGTCCACGAGCAAGGTAAGGATGCGTCACCCTATACAACGTGTTGATTGAGCCCGTTGCATCGTCTCTTTCGGCATATACTCCGTCAGTTAAGTGCCACTGTGCGCTGGATATACCCTGGTTGACAGGGCTAGTTGCTTTCTATATTCTCATATAGCCATATAGTTTGCTCTGTATCCTGTAGAGTGAGAGTCATGGCTATGGGCGGCATTCACCAGTTGAAAACGCTCGTCAGGGCCTTGGCCCATCCTGTCGGATGCAGATCCTTGAGGTGCTTGTTTACGAGGGCAGAAAGACGGTAACCGTGGTTTGATCGGTCGCAGAGGGCCCGGTGAGCATTCCTGATACTCTCAGGGAAAAGATGCCTTGGCATTCAACGGTAGCTCTGGACCAATATACGGGGTGTGGGGTGTACTACGACGTCTGTCCGCATGGAACGAGTGGGATGATGATCTGGACCAACGTGGCCAAGCTTACAGCCGCATGGTCGACTGCTCCAACTTCAGGGTGGAATGCTCGACAGAGGCCATCGCGTTCGCGCCCCTGTCTATGCTCCGGAGGTTTCGTTGAGGTTGCATGAACTTGCGGGGACTGCGAGGTATCTGTGGGACAGCCGATCTCGATGACGGTGCAAAGGGGGGCATTGTAGGTCGTTTTGCTATGAGGGGAGGACTGAATTTGCCTGTTCAAAGCCGCATCATGCACTACACGTTGCTGGCGGGTTTGCTCACCGATGTGGTAGACCTCAATCTCCTGTGTAACCCGGAGTTGTCCGAGGATGAAGAGGTCATGCGTCCCGTGGCAGAGAAGGCGGACGCTTGGTTGTCATCTGGCGAAGACGCGAACGCCCGATTGAAGAAAGAGTTTGCGCGCCTGTTTCTGCTGCCCGGTGGCGTTAGACCCTATGAATCGGTCTACCTCGGGCGGCAACCGATTCTGATGCAGGAACCGTGGGTGGAGGTGCGCGAGTTCTACGCGAGCCGGGGCTGGCAACTGGATGACTCTCCTCTGCCGGAAGATCATGCTGCCGTGGAGCTGTCGTTCATGGCTCACCTCCTTTCGGGAGACCACCCATCGGAGGCGAATGCGTTTTTTGCCGAGCATGTAAACCGGTGGATTCCCGATCTGTTCGAGGACGTGTACACGAATCAACATGCCGACTTCTATCAGTCTGTGGCGGAGTATGGCCTGGCCTTTTTGCGGGCCGACAGTGGCTTGGATGAAGAGGGAGGTTCGAAAACGCATGAGCGAGTCTGACAGGTTCGATCTTAGTAGAAGGGGCTTTCTGAAGCTTGCGCTGGGAACGGGTGTTGCCCTGGGGACCGGCATATCGGTGCCCACCTTTGCAAGGGCTTCAGATCGCGAAGGAATCGTGGAAGACTCTGAAGAGGTCATCCCGACATTCTGCAGCGTATGCAGTGGTGGATGCGGGATGAAGGCCTACGTTGACCGTGGACGGCTGGTTCACCTGGCCGGGAATCCTTATGACCTAGCAGCAGGCGACCCGTTTGATCCGGAGGCGGGTGGTCGTCTCTGCGTGAAGGGACAGGCTGCTATCAAGACCCTGTATGATCCCGATCGCGTGAAGTTCCCCATGAAGAGGACAAACCCTGCCAAGGGAATGGGGGAGGATCCTGGGTTTGTGAGAATCTCCTGGGCGGAAGCGATCGAGTTGGCAGCCGATGGGCTGAATCAGGTCATTGATGAACATGGCCCCGAATCGTTGATGGTGCTGAGTAGGAGCCACCCCTATTCCATGCGGCTCGGTAGGGCTATAGGAACGCCTAACTTTATCGCTCACCAGTCGACCTGTTTTACCAGCCAGCAGGCAGCCTGGGCCGCCATGGTGACGGGAGGGGCAAAGCCATGGACTTATGATGTGCAGAGCTGCCGGTATATCCTCTCCTTTGGGTGGGATGGCCTGGGGAAAGGGAAGAACATGCAGGTTCGCAACACCACCCGGGCCCTGGAGGCTGGTGCTCGCCTCGTCGTGCTTGATCCGTACAAGTCTGTCACCGCCTCGAAGGCCCACGAGTGGATCCCGATCACACCGGGCACCGACCTGGCCTTTTGCCTGGCCATGATCCACGTCATTGTCACGGAGGAGTTGTATGATCGGCAGTTCGTGGATCGCTACACGTACGGTATTGACCAGGTTACCGAGTTTGCGGCCGAGTACACACCCGGATGGGCAGCCGAGATCACCGGTGTTCCGGAAGAGACCATCACCCGCATTGCTCGGGAGTTTGCCGACACTGCGCCAGCGCACATTCCCAGCCACAAGCGTGATGCCGCGGGTCCGAACTACGCGAACAGTTGGAAGCTGGCCCAGGCGCAGTTGATTCTGAATGCGCTGGTCGGGACCATTGACCGTCCGGGCGGTACAATATTGCCACGCAACCCGAGTATGCCGGGGCTCGACGCGGTGTTTCCCCCACCCGCCTACCCTGAAGCCCGACAGGAGCGGATTGATGCCTGGGAGCAGAACAATCCCATACTCAAGGGCAATGTTGCTGGGAACTTCGCAACCCTGGCCCACGGTATTCTCAACGAGGACCCGTATCCCGTCAAGGCAGCCCTCGTGCGGAGCTACAATACGCTTTCCTTCCCCAACGCGGTGAGGATGACGGAAGCCCTTGCCGGCCTGGACTTCATGGTGTGCTGCGAGATCTATCCCTCTGAGATGGCGCAGCTTGCCGACGTGGTTCTTCCTGAGCCTTATTGGCTGGAGATCTCGGGCCTCAGCGCTCGTGGGTATCACAGCATGTACCCCCAGATCGCCGTGCGGCTTCCCACGGTTCGTTCACTGCATGACACCAAGGGCTTCGGGACGATCATCACGGAACTCGCAGAGGCCATGGGGTATGGTGAGTATTTCGAGGGCGTGTCGGGTGCCGAGTTCAATGACCAGCAGCTGCAGGCCGTCGGCACCTCGTGGAAGGACCTGGTTGACAGCCCGCACGGAATCTGGGAGGACCGGCAGCCGTTCAAACCGCGCACGGAGTTCAACACCCCAAGTGGAAAGATCGAGCTGTATGCAACCGTACTCAGAGATGCCGGGTATGACCCCCTGCCGCACTGGATGCCCCGGCGGGAGGAGCCTTCCGAGGGATATCCGTACCATTTCCTCATCGGGCGTCCGGCCATGCACAAGATGACGCAGACCCAGAACAATTCAATCCTGATGGAGGTTTACCCCGAGAACTACGCCACCATGAACACCGCACTCGGCAAGGAGCTGGGTATCCGTGACGGAGATGAGGTGTACGTGGAGTCGCGCGTCGGGAAGATCAAGATCAAAGCGCGGCTGATCGAGGGCATCCGCCCGGATTGTGTGCAGGTCGTGCACGGCTTTGGCCACTGGAGTCGAGACCTGACCCGCGCAAATCAGGTGGGCGCGAACGATGGTGACCTCATACCCGATATGACCTTCGAGGAGATGTCTGCCCTTGGAGATCCCGGTATGGGGGCGTGTATGACGGACTTCGGCGTCAACGTGTACAAGGCGTAGCTTCTGGCGACGAGAGGAGGGCCATTGATGGCCATGATGAATGATTCCGTGATGTTGGTTGACCAGTCCCTCTGTGTGGGTTGCGAGGCCTGCACGGCGGTTTGCAAGGCCGTCTACGATGTCTCTAAAGGAATCTTTCGCACGAAGATCGACCGTACGGACACCGGCACGTATCCGACAGTGAACATCAGCTACAACAAGAGAGCCTGTGCACATTGTGCGGAGGCCGCCTGTGTCATGGCATGCCCGACCAATGCATGCCAGAAAACCTCCGATGGATTCACGGTGGTTGATGACCGGTTGTGCATAAAGTGCAACTACTGTGCCGCCAATTGTCCGTATGGTGCTGTTCATTATGATCGCTCGAAGAATGCGATTGAGAAGTGTACATTCTGCCTGCCCCGCATTCGCGAGGGGTTACCTCCGCTGTGTGCTGAGACCTGCACATCACGGGTGATCCGTTATGGAAGTCGTTCCGAAATGCTTAATCTTGCCAGGGAACGCGTGGCGTCATTGAAAGACCAGGGTTACGCCAATGCCCAGGTATACGGCGAGACGGAGCTGGGGGGACTGAGGGTGCTTTCGGTGCTCACCGATTCTCCCGACAAGTATGCGCTTCCGGTCGATCCACACATCCGCTTTGGACTGAGGCTTTGGCAGATGCTTCCGCTCACGCCGGCCGTTCTCATTGCCGGTGGAGTGGTTCTGGGTGCCAACTACCTGCAAACGCAGTTCATCCAGAGGAAGCGGGATGTGGGCTCATCGAAAGACGAAGCGCATTCTGAGAAGGGAGGAGACACCTGATGACAGACGCACGATTGGTAGCGACCCCACCGCCTCATCTCAAGCGCCAGGCAACCGTGGGCGGTGCCATGCGCGATGTGATCCTGGCACTCCTGCCGGTAACGCTCGTCTCTGTTTACTTCTTCCGCGGATATGCGCTGGTGTTGATCGCAGTGTGTATCGCGACCGCGGGACTGACGGAGCTGGTATTTCGCAGCCTGATGAACAAGCCAGCGAGCCTGCATGACGGTAGTGCGATTCTCACGGGCCTTTTTGTGGCCTTATTATTCCCACCAACGACGGCGCCCTGGACCGCTGCCCTGGCTACATTCCTGGCCATTGGTGTTGCCAAGGAACTGATGGGTGGTCTGGGCTGGAACAGGCTCAATCCGGCCCTTTTCGGTCGCGTCGCCATCATCCTGTTGGCTCCGGCTCTTCCCTTTTTGAATCAGAGCCTCATGCCATGGGCCATTGATGCAGTGAGCTCGGCCACTCCCCTTGCCCTGTTAAAGCAGGGCCTGGCGATGCCGCCGATCTGGGAACTGTTCGCGGCGTTTCCGGGAGGCGCCCTGGCCGAGACATCACCTCTGGCCCTTCTCGTGGGAGGCGCCTATTTGGTGAACCGCGGGCACATCAACTGGCGCATTCCGGCGAGCATGATGGGGACGGTCCTGGTGCTCACCACGGTCCTTGGTCAGAACCCCATTCAGCATATCCTGACCGGGGGCATCATACTGGGTGCCTTTTTCATGGCCACAGACTGGGTTACCAGTCCGATCAACGATCGCGGAAAAATCGTCTTCGGTGTTGCCATTGGTGCGTTGACCGTGCTGTTCCGGGTTGGACTTGCTCCGACGGAGGGCGTGGCCTTCTCAATCCTGATCATGAATGCTTTCGTACCGTTGATTGAGCGGCTGACGAAGCGTCCTTCTTTCAGCGAGCCGACGGGTGCTGCCAAAGCAGCCGGGTAGGGCGTGCGCGACAGGGGAGTGAGACACCTCAAACGGGGTGGCTGCGGCATGCATGTCCAGCACGTTTGAAGATGTACGATCCGCCACCACAGACACGGCGGCGATCGGGGGGTCGCAGTCCAGGTCCTCTCGAACGCCGTCGTATCGTGTTGCGGTGGTATGCGGATGTCGGAAGCTACGGCACAGCCATGAGCAGGTCCCATAGCATCCTAACCGAACGAGAGACCTGGGCAAATGGGCTCCCGTTGATCGCCTCACCTTGAGCCAGGTGCACCTTCGCCATGGCCCCGGGGTGGAGTCCACCTGAGCGCGATCGTGGCTATCCGACGAACCTCATGTTCGGGCTCTCTCATGAAGGCATGCGGAAATGAGAGGATCTACCATGACCTGGTGGCCGTGAATGCTACCCTTGCGAACCGGTGTTGTGTATGCTGATCATAGGAAGCATGAGCAAACGCCGACATGATGACTCCCGAGAGGGTGGCATGGCCGACGCTCCTGCAGGAAACCCATGATGGGGGTACCCCAAGCCATCCCTTATTGATGGGTGTCGGAGGATCATGCGGTCCGTGAGAGGAGGACTTGGATGAAAGCGATGAAGCTCGGCCTTCTGGTCATCCTGCCGTCCCTTTTGGCCTACCTTATTGTCGACATGCACATAGCCCCTGTGACCAACGCGTGGCTGGTCTCACCCTTAAGCTGGGGTCTATTGTTTCTCGCATACTGGTTCTGGGTGGGTTCACTGTTCGGCCATGGCGAAGATACAAGGGCCAGTTTTCTCTGGGGCAGTGGTCCAACCTTGTTGTTTGGCCTTCTGTACTTGCAGCAGTTTGCCCTGACAGCGCCTGCGGCTCGGAGTCCCTTACTCTCCCTGCTCGGGCAGCTCTATGTGTTCCTTGCTGGGCCCGTGAGCAGTGTCTTTTTCACCAGCATATTGGGCGCATCGAATATTGGCAGCACGATACTCAATCTCTCAGCTTACGCCCTGATGCTGGGGACCTATTCCCTCGGCTTTTTGTGGCGGAAGAGCAAGAAGGCGGACAAGCGTCGAAAGCGAAGAAGGTGAGCCTTCCATTCCGGGATGTTGATCGGTGCGGCCTGCGTCCTTCGGATGAAGTCTGTTCCAGGTGGGCGATATCCTGGCAGCTGGGGGCGTCCCCTTGCGGGTACCGTGACGACCGCAGTCCATGGCGCGAAGGCGCAACATTCCCATGACGGTGCGGGCCATGTAGGTGTGCTGGGGCAGGACAGAATGACGAAACAAGCTGTGGGTGGCTCTGCAGTCCGCCGGGTGCATGCGCAGTGTCTCTTACGAGCATCGCCCCAATACATCACCTCGTGTTGGAGGGGCTCCAGCTGCCGTTCGCCCAAGACGATGAATCGGGATCTTCCCTTTTCTCTTTCCTTACAATCATGAACACCCAGGCAAAAACAACGACCTCCCATACTCCCAGAGATGGCCCTGGCAAAGGCTCTATGTAATCTGAACAGAAACCCCCAGATCCCTGCTCAGGAAACGAGCAGCTAATGAGACGGCATGGGAGAGTTGCCTCAGAAAAAAACACTGCAAAATTCCTAGCAGCAGCAGGTCCGGGATGGTCGATGCTGTTCATTGCGATGCCCCGACCCGAGATGCTCGGTCGCAGCTGTCATCCAGTTGGAGCCGGGAATCACCCCTAAGGGTGATGACACCCCAATGCCCCCTACCTTATGATCGACATCGGGCTGTCAGTCACCGGGAGCACCGTGGATTCTCCCGGTACTGTAGATGAGCAGTGGTCTAACGCCGGGTGCGATGTGCGGGGGTAGGGCACGTTCCTGGACCGACGGGCCGTGCTTTTGGTCTCGAAGGAGGGCTCTCCGGCTTCCGGATACGGGTGGGAGCTTCAGTTGAGGGCAGGGATCCTTGACCTCAACGGAAACCTAGCCGGGTTCCCGGCCGGGACCTTCCCAATGGTACGCGGCCGCGACGCGAGGCACCTGGGAATGCATCCATGGACACCCGGGCCCAGGGCTCCCCTGCGGTCCCGGGACGTGAGGAGGAAAACAACATGCTAAGAGCCAAATCCATTGTTTCACTGGTCGTCATCTCGCTTTTGGTCCTGGGCGGATGCGGCAGATCGGCCGCCTCAGAAGGTGTCGGCGAATTCGGATCCACATCGGAGGAAACCGCCATGGTGGATGCCCTCGCTCGTAGATACGGTGCCCTTGGACAGGGAGGTGCACCGCGTCTTCTCCAGGGTATGATGACCACCGAACTCGAAAACGGAGTCCCGGTAGATCATGTTGTCTCGTACAACTGGGGGGTCGAGGAGCTCCACGCCTGGGTGGCTTACGACAACCTGGCCGGCGACACCCTGAAGGCGGAACTGGTCTCGTCCGGGGGTAGCACCCTCGATGCCCAGGAGGTCCGGGCAAAAGGGCCCTTCGGTCGGGCGATCTTCACCTTCCAGCGCGGCGAAGTCGCCTGGTCCGCAGGAACATACCAGGTCATCCTCACCGCCGAGGACGCCGAGGAAGTCGTGGCGTTCATTATCAACAACTTTGATACCCACGCCTCGCGCCTCGTCATCACTGACGGTCAGCTGGCCCTCCCCGGGGATGAACTCGTGCCGGGTGCCGCATCGGGGAGTTGGCAGGTGGCCGACGTCGCGCAGCCCGACGACGGGTTTTCCCAGTTGATCAGGGGCTCGGACCGGGTTCTGGCCGTCAACTACCGGGGTAGCATCGCTTCTTCCGGGGACGGCGAACAATGGACCCTGCACGAGCCAGACTTTAACGTGGCGCCCACCCGGTTCGGCTGGGCAAACGGTCGGTTTTTCGGGTTCACCAGCTCCCGGACCCACCAGTACACGTCGGGCGACGGCTCGAGCTGGACCCAGTTCGAAATGGGCACCCACGATCCCCTGGTGTCGATCATGTACACCCACGACGGGTACGTGGGCCGAAGTGAGCGGAACCACGCGCTCCAATCCGACGACGGACATAACTGGCAGCGGTACGGGTATGCCGTCGAGGGATACCACAGCCTCCAGAACATCTACCTGGACGACGTGGGCCTTTTCACCTACCACGATGGACTGTACTGGTGGATCAGGGACGGTGCAATTGAGTCCGGTACGAAGATGGAGGACATGACGGTGCACACGTCCGAGGGATTGGGCTCTGTGAGCGGGGGGCAGGTTCTCTTCGGCAGCAGCAAGACCCTCCTGTATACGCAGTACCGATTGTATCACTGGGAGGGAAACCGCATCACGGAGATTGACAGCGACAACACCGGTGGTGGCTTTGTAAAGATTTTCGTGCACGGCGACGGGTACCTTGCGGTGCGCTCTAACGGAAACATCTATCGGTCCGGTGATGCCGTGAACTGGGATCGGTTCGACGACGGGCCCGGCGGCCTGGAGAGGGTGACGGACGCTGCCTTCATCGGGAACCGGTTGGTGTTGATATTCGGAGGGCGGATCTACTCCATGGCCCTGTGATGAGAAACCCAGGCATGGAAGATCGCTATGACCAGGGGGACCCCCAGGGGTCCCCTCCACGGAAGCAAGCACAGCTGGGGTCAGGGAAGCGGGCATACATTCCGTCGCTTGCACCAGGTTGCTCGGGGCTTGGGCCTGTGGGGTCGATATCGATGTCTCACCGACTTTCCAGCGATCCATTACAGAGGCGCGCCCAATGCCCTCAAGGTGGTCATCGCATCCCCTTCTATTCTCCAGGGGTCGGCTGCCTTTGATCTCGTCTCTTTCCGGACCACCTCAACATGGAGTCAGGATCTGCTGCATACGATTACGAAGTCACGCAGGCGGTGACCACCGCAACGCTCCTTTTACCCGGTTTCACGCAATGTGGACCGGGGCTTTCATACATACTGACTTTTGTGGTTTTTCTGATACGGTATATTGATTGAACCCACCCCAGTACATCATTTCGGTGACAATTCTATGTTGTGTAGGAATAGACGACCTACATAGTCTATAATTTAGAAGAAAAACTGACTGGTCAGTTCTATAAGGAGGCATACATATTGGTTCAATCCCCTCTAATGCAATTATGGTCCTTTATGAAGCGCCAGCGTTGGTGGTTGATCACGGCCACGGCCCTGCTGGTCATGGTTGCCCTCTGGGCCTTTGCCTACCCTCAAACCGGGGAGGAGGATCCGGTGGAGGACGCCCATTCAGGCGTCGCCGTCCAGGTCGTCTCGGTTGAGCATCGCGATGTCTGGCGCACGGTTCGGGTGGCAGGGAAGGTGAGCGCCAGGCTTTCCGTTGACATGACACCGAAAACCGCTGGCACCGTGACCGAGGTGGGGGTTGAGATGGGTGACCACGTGGAGGAGGGCGATGTCCTCGTGGTCATTGATGATGGTGATGTTCGTACTCACGTGGCCCAGGCGGAGGCGGGTTTGGAGATGGCCAGGGCGCAGGTGGCGCAGATGGAAAAGGGGGCCACCGAGGAGGAGCTTGCCCAGCTGCGGGCCGTTGTTGATCAGGCTGAGGCTGCCGTGGACATGGCTCGATGGTCTTTCGAACGGATGGAGGAGCTATACAGGGGAGGTGCCGTATCACGGCTGCAGATGGAAGAGGCCACCCTTCAGTATCGTTCGGCCGAGACCCAATTGACCGTGGCCGAGATGAATCTGAAGATGGCCCTGGATGGAACCCCCGAGGAAGCATTGAGGATGGCCAGGGCGCAGCTGCGAGAAGCCGAAGCTGCCGTTGACCTGGTCGCCCGTCGTATGGAAGATACCGTCATCCGGGCGCCCGCCAGTGGTCAGATCGCCTATGTGTTGCTCGATCCCGGGGACATGGTGTCCCCCGGGATGGGCGTGGTGGGACTTGTTGACACAGACCCTGTGTACGTGGATGCCGCAGTCAGTGAGAGGGTGATCAGCTTCCTGGATCAGGGAGATATCATCAAGGTGGAAGTGGCTGCCACCTCAGAGAGCTTTGATGGCGTCCTGAAACAGGTCGCTCCTGCGGCGGATCCCCGCTCCGGCATGTTCCCCGTTCGGATCGCTGTTGATAATCCCGAGGGGCGATTGAAGCCGGGCATGTTGGCAGAGCTGATCTTCATCACCGAGGGCGTAGAGGATGTCCTGGCTGTACTGCGGCGTGCCGTGATAACCATGGGGACTGGTCACCACGTGTTTGTGGTCGCCGATGGCCGGGCAGAGAGGCGACGGATCGAGATTGGGCTAGACGACGACCAATATGTCGAAGTGA
>SKXF01000146.1 GCA_007128555.1 Clostridia bacterium
ACGCGTCTCGCGCACCCCCCTGTGGTGGCTCACAGCATCGATCTGTTTCCATAGATCAGATCCGCCAGGTGCAGGGCAGCCGCGTGACGATGGGGCGCCCCGAGCAGTCCCAGGTGTCGCTGGGGCGCAGGCCCAGTGCCAGGTAGAATCCTGTTTCCGCCAGGCATCCTGATCACCAGCACCGGATTGAGCCATTCCAGAACCCGCTGACCCGTTGGGCTGCAGCTCCCTTTGCCGACCTGGACGAGAGGCTCCGTTTCCCAACGACCTGCCGGACGCGCTGCTGCGGTACACTGCACACGAAAAGAGCAATGGAATAAACGTAAGCCAGGTCCCACCACCTCTGCGCCTGGAAGCAGAGTGCTGCTGCACAGCAAATGCCGTGCCCAGGGGCCAGGACACCCGGCCTGCAAACACACCTGGAACCCGGCGCTGCGGAGCTTGCCCCATGACAACCTGGGAGTCTATGCTAGCTTTACAGCTGCCCCTGGCATGGGCATCACCGGGGCACCACGCTGAGCACTGACCCGCGACATCACCCGTATGAGGGGGGCAACTCGATGACAGGATTTGAGGAGATTCGCGCACTGTTTCCAACCACACGCAACATCGTCTACGCCAACACGGCCGCTCGCAATCTCATCTCTGAACCCGTGAACCGGGCGATCACAGAGTACCTGCGACAACGACAGATGGGCACAGCAGACAAGTCGGAATGGTTTGTCAGAGTCGAGAAGGTCCGCGATAAGATGGCACGCCTGATCGGTGCCGATCCGGTCGAGATCGCCTTTGTGAAGAATACGTCCGACGGGATCAACGGTGCGGCGCTGGCCCAGGACTGGAAGCCAGGTGACAACGTGATCATCGTACCTGACTTCGAACATCCCAGCAACATCTATGTCTGGCTCGGCCTGAAGCGCCTGGGTGTCGAGGTCCGCACCCTTGATCTCGACGGTCCCGTCGTCACCATTCGCCAATTGGAACAGGCTGTCGACAGGAGGACGCGGCTCGTCGCCATCGCCTCCGTCTCCTTCTCAACGGGCGGGCGGGTGGACCTGGCAGCCATCGGTAGGTTCTGTAAACAGCAGGGGATTTTCCTCGTCGTCGATGCTGTTCAATCCCTCGGTGTACTGTCCCTTGACGTCAACAAGACGGGTGTCCCTGCCCTGGCCTCGGCCACAAGCAAGGGCCTGCTCGGACTATACGGCATGGGAGTCCTCTACTACAAAAAAGAGTATGCAGAGAGGATCCATCCCGCCTACCTGGGACGATACAGTATTGACATGGGCGGGCAGCATGAACAGTTCATGGGGGATTTCGGTTACGAGTTGGCTCCGGGTGCAAAGCGGTTCGAGATCGGCAACTACAACTACCTGGCCATCCACGCACTGGACGTTGCCCTGGATCACATCCTGGACCTTGGAATTGACCGCATTGAACGCCATGTCCTGAGCCTTACCGAGGCCCTGACCAACGGTGCCCTTGAGCTCGGCTATGGGGTTAAGAGCGCCCTGGAAGTAGATAGCATGTCCCACATAGTGTGTCTTGTTCCCGGAGACGGAATGCCGCCGGTGACCCGCTTATCGAACTGCCTGGATCAAGACCAGATTCGCCATTCGGTCAGAAGGGATGCACTCCGGTTGTCTTTCCATGTGTATAACAACACCGACGATGTGGAGGCGATCCTGGAGGCTCTGAAGCAAGCCCGAGATGGCACAGCGGGCTGAACGCTGTCGCCTGCGGGAATGACGCCCATCGAGAACGGGAGAGGACGATTCCAGTGAAATCGATCGACCTTCGCAGTGACACGGTGACGCAACCCACGAGCCAGATGCTCGATGCGATGCGCCATGCCGAACTGGGAGACGAGGGCTACGGGGATGATCCCACCCTGAACCGACTGGAGGAGCTCGCAGCGGCCAGGGTGGGCAAAGAAGCAGCCATTTTCACAGCTAGCGGTACCCTGGGAAACCTGGCTTCCGTCATGGCGCACACCTCGCCGTCAGACGAGATCATCGTCGGCCATCACAGCCATATTCTCTGCTCAGAAAAGGGCGGAATCAGCGCCGTGGCCGGTTGCCTGGTCCGCACCGTTCGCGAAGAGAGGGGTATGCTGCCCCCCGACCAGGTGAAAGCCCTGTGCCGTCCGCCGGGGACACGGCCTCGAACGGGCCTTGTTTGCATTGAGAACACACATAACAGCCTTGGAGGCGTGGCCCTGTCCCTGGAGAACCTGCGCAGCCTGAGGGATGCTTGCGATGAGCTTCAGATCCCGCTGCACATGGATGGAGCAAGGGTCTTCAATGCAGCGGTGGCTACGGGAGTGAACGTCAGGGAAATCACCCAGTACGTCGACTCCCTGATGTTTTGCCTGACCAAGGGACTCGGAGCCCCCATCGGTTCCATGGTCGCAGGCACTGCCGAGTTCATCCAGGAGGTCCGGGCCATGCGGGACATGCTGGGAGGGCGGATGCGGCAGACCGGAGTGATTGCAGCAGCTGGCATCTGGGCCCTACAGCACCACGTCGACCGACTGGCACAGGATCATGAAAACGCCAGGCTCCTGGCCGAGGGTCTTTCTGACCGGGGATTTGACGTTGACACGAACCTGGTGGACACCAATATCGTTTTCATCTGCTTCCCCACTCCCCAGGCCGCACAGCAGCAGGCGCAGAGATTCTCCGAACTGGGTATCATGGCAAAGGCCTCGGGAAACCGCATACGGTTGGTGACCCACTACCAGGTCAACACCGAGGATGTGGAGGGTGTCATAGAGCGTCTGCGAAAGGACGAATGCAGAAACCGAACATGACCGCGCGGACCTACCCGGGCAACGAGGGGGCGGCTCTTCAAACGGGCGAGCCACACTAGCACCAGGCATTGACCCGGACCGGACAGTCCGGGTCAGGTCCGTTGAGGCTGACTTCCATGCTGTCTCCCCCCGATGTCACGCCAGGTAGTCGGCCCGAAGACGATCAGAACTCTCCCTGAGAAGCGAAAAAGCCCGGTTTGCCAGGACTACATCCGCCGGACCGAGACCGCAGGCCGGTGTGAGCAACGATGAGCGGGCCACCTCATCAATTGAAAAGCCCGTTCGAGAGGACAGTTCACCGGCCAGCTCCGTCCACCTGCGAACCAGATCCCGGGCATCGATCCTGTAGACGTCGTCGTCGACGGGCACTATCCCCCAGGCCAGGGTTCCGCCGGTCTGCAAGAAACGCCGGATTCGGTCGCCGTGCAGGCAAAACTGCCGACCGTAGTTGTAGGCATCAAAGGATACCACGTGGAGGTCCAGGTCGAGGATGAGATCCCAGTCCG
>SKXF01000124.1 GCA_007128555.1 Clostridia bacterium
TAAGCATATCCCGGCGCCACGGCCAGATACAGGAGATCTTCCTCACGCTCCTCCCATTCCCGGCAGCGTTCAAGAAGATCCTTCATCGGTTGGTAGGATGTCGCCTGGAAGATACTCGCCGACACGATACCGGGATGCTTGCAGGCAACTACCGGGTTGATATCTCCCCGGATCGTCTGGATCAGGCGGCGGGCTGCCTCCTCACCGGTCTCCTGGGTATCCACGTGAGGATAGGTCTTTATGACGAAGACGCCGTCGGCCACCTCGGCCATCGCACGATCCTCATTGGCGTGAAGATCAAGCGTCACCATGATCGGTACGTCATCACCCACCGCAGCTCGAGCGCGACGGACGATCTCCGCCTCCGGTCTCGGCACTCCGGTCACCGCCATAGCGCCGTGCAGGGCCAGAAGAACACCGTCGAACGGTCCGGCATCCCTCAGTCGATCAGCTATCTCATCAGCGTACAGGTCAAAACAGGCAGTGGTGAGCCAGCTCTGAAATCCACCTGGGGCCTTCTTGGCGTAAACCAACGGCACCAGTTCTGCTCCCCCCGCCTCCGCTCCCCGGATGTATCCATTGATATAGTTGGGTATACCCCGGTTCTTCTCCAGCAGATCCTCGCCTCTCAAGGTTGCAGGTTCGAAACGCTCCTCGGTTGTAGGTTCCAGGCAGAACGTACAGGTCTCATCGGCAAAACCAGCCACGGCTATTCTCATACCGTTCGTACCTCCTCATGATCAGGTCCGCCCGAAGGATAGAGAGCGAGCGAACGTCGTGTAAGTCAATGAGCCCCTCGGTATCTACCTTCTCCGCGGACAATCTGTATCCTCTGATGGCAGCGGTCGTGTTTCTGTGATCTCAGGCCTCCTGCGCAGGAAGGTAGTTGGCCGTCACTTAGCGAATATCGTTTTTGAGAGAGTCAGGCTGTTCAGGAGAGGAAGCGATTGAGATGAGCCAGTGGAATGTGAGGATGGATCGATTCCGGGAACTGGTGGCAGAGATAGACGATCTGCATTCAACAATATCTGTCCTTCACTGGGACCAGCAGACGCAGATGCCCCGAGGAGGAGCCGTGGCCCGGGCGGATCATATGTCTACCCTCCGACGCATTGCCCACGAAAAGCTAACCTCCGCGGAGATCCGGGAACTCCTTGAGGCTCTCGAAGAACACGAGGAGTCTCTCCCCTACGATAATGACGAAGCCAGCATGATCCGTGTCGTTCGGCGCCTGCATGGGCGGGCTGCAGACATACCGGGTGACCTGGTCTTCCGCATGTCAAAGGCAGCCGGCAGGGCCAGTCCAGCTTGGCTGGAGGCCCGGGCGGCGAAAGACTACCGCATATTCGCCCCATACCTGAAAGACATCGTCGATCTCCGCCTCGAGCAGGCCGCGGTACTTGGTCATGAAGACAATCCTATGGAAGCCTTCGTATCCATGAAGGAATCGGACCTTGACCTTGCCGATCTGGAAAGCATGTTCGATGATCTGAGAGAGGTGCTCCCCCCCCTGGTGGCGCAGGTGGCCCAGGCAGACGATCCTGAGAAACGCGCCTCGCTGTTGCGGGGCGATTTTGACGTCCGGAAACAGCTCGACCTCGGCATGGCCGCCGCGCGAGCCATAGGACTGGACCTCAATGAGAAGGGCCGATACGACCTGTCGGTACACCCCTTTTCCATAACCTTCAGCCCAGACGATGTGAGAATTACCACGCGGATTCACCCAGGCGATCTCGGGAGCTGCCTGTTTGCCTGTATTCATGAAGCCGGTCACGGACTCTACATGCAGGGGGCGCCGGGCCCCCTGCGCCAAACGCTGATGGACGCCAGCACCAGCCGTCCCGAGCTGGGACGGGCAGTGTCTTTCGGCATTCACGAATCTCAATCTCGACTCTGGGAGAACATCGTCGGCCGATCCCTGGGCTTCTGGGAGTTTTTCCTCCCCATCGCCCGGGCCTTCTTCCCGACGCAGTTTGCCAGCGCCACACCCGAAGACCTCTACGGGGCCGTCAACGTGTCTCGGCCCTCCCTCATCCGGGTGGAAGCCGATGAGCTGACCTACAGCCTCCATCTGATGCTTCGCTTCGAACTGGAGAAGGACGTCCTCGACGGCACGCTGGAAGCTGCGGACCTGGCCGAGGCCTGGGACGCTAAAATGGAGCAATACCTGGGCATCACTCCACCCCATGATACCGTGGGTGTGCTACAAGACATGCACTGGACGCGCGATTTCGGGGGCGGATTCCAGGGGTATGCTCTTGGCAACGTCTTCTCTGCAGCGCTCGTGGCCAGGGCCGAAAAAGACGAACCCGCACTCCGTGACGGCTGGAGCAACGGAGATTTCTCGGTCTTACGTAACTGGATGCAGCGAGAAGTGTACGATCACGGTGCCAAGTTCCAGCCCATCGAGTTGATGAAGAGGGCGACGGGCAAGGGACTCGACACAGGGCCGTACATCGACTACCTGCGCCGGAAGTTCAAGAGTCTCTACGATCTTTAGATCACCCACGGAAGTCCTGCTGTGGGTCCGAAGGTTCGCAGCGGACCCACAGCATCGGGAAAATGTGTGAACCCATTTCACTACCTTCGTTAGACGGCTGACGTTCAGCTTCTGGATGGTAGTATTTCCTGGTTTCTCTACTGCCGGGGCGAAGGTATGGATGCGGTACTTGGCTACGTACTGTGTGTTTGAGCCGTGATTAGCTGTCAGAGTCAGGAGCCTCTGGATCTCCGACCCGACCTTTTCAACCGGCGATCTACGGTAGGATTACACCCGTAGTTAACAGGCATTTCTCCACGAAGTCCGTCTCCGTGTCATCAATATGGGTCAGGTAGTTCTGAATCATGTACTCAATGCCGTGTCAACGAGGCAATAGAAGAGATCTTTTTGGGTGCTGAAGTAGTACCAAAGCATTCCCTTCCCGGTGCCTGCTTCTTGCACGATGTTACTCGTTGAAACCTGCGTACATCCGTGCCGGGCAAACTCCCCGAATACTGCATTCAGTACCCTGGACTGCTTGGAACTGTCCAGATTCAGAAAGGCATGTGATATGGCGTGGGCATCCCTACACACGAGCACGGTGTTACCCCTCAATCATTTCTCGTGAAGGCAACCGATGGGTATGACCGCCAGTTAACCTCGGTCCAGGCAGTTCGCCAACAGAAGCGTCAGAGGCAGCCCAAGAGAACACGGATGCAGGAATAGAATCACAGGGCCCTGACCCCTCTTCACGAACGCTTTGACACTAGACCCTTACTTTGCACAATCACAATACATTCGTCACAGAAACTCCATAATACTCGGCTATACTACCAGCA
>SKXF01000010.1 GCA_007128555.1 Clostridia bacterium
CTTCCTTGACCGACCAGGGCGCCAGGTACATGGCCCGGGACATCTCTCCTTCGCACGCATGACCGCTCGTGGACGACGTCACCCTCTCCCGGATCACGTCCTCCGCAGCTGATGTGAAGGAGCTCCACGCAGCCTGAACATCCGGGTACTGGGCCTTGATCTTGCCCATGAGCAAGGTCATGGCGGGCCGGTTGCCGCCATGGGCGTTGGCGAAAAAGAACTTGCGGAACCCGTGCAGATACAAACTATCAACAATATCCTCGAGAACAGCGAGGAAGGTCTCCGGCTGCAACGTGATGCTTCCTGGAAAATTCATGTGATGCGGGGAGATCCCGTACGAGACCACGGGTATGGCTACTGCCCGGGGATAGAGGCGCTCGGCCAGGCGCTGCACAAATCCCTCTGCCCGGCCCGAATCGACGCCAAAGCTCCCATTGGGGCCATGCTGCTCCGTTGCCCCCACAGGAATCAACACCAGGTCCAGACCATCCGCCATTCTCTTCTCCAGCTCCACCCAACTCATGCGATTGAGGATCAACGATTGAGCCTCCTCATGATTGTGTTCCATCATTAACACCTCCCATATTATTCTTCCAAGCCTGGTGCAATAATCCTCCCGACTCGCTGGAATAGAAAGAGTTCCACTGTCCAATCCATCATGGCCGCGGGTGTCCAGACAGCCGTTTGATCCTCTTTTCCAACTGTGATATACTTTAGCGAAATTGTTTAGTTAGCCGAAATTATCGATCATAGAAATGTCTGGCAGGTCCCGGGAGAGGACTGGAATCATGACATCGGAGGATACACCAGAGTCATCCCCTCGCGGGAAACGAACCGCCCATGATCTCACCTCCATGGACCTACGCACCAGTGTAATCACGCTGGCCCTGCCCGCCGCCAT
Source organism: Clostridia bacterium (assembly GCA_007128555.1). The sequence goes on from SKXF01000010.1 coordinate 902, forward strand.
GCGCACAGGCCTTCAGAGCGTCATTGAAATGGTATCGTTGATGATCGTGGGAAGCCTCGGGGCCGAGGCGATCGCTGCCGTCGGGATCGCCAAGCGGCTCGTCATGGTCGCAACCGCCGTGCTCCAGGCCGTCTCTGTGGGAGCCACCGCAGCCGTCGCCCGCCTCATCGGGGCCGGCGACAATGAAGGTGCCCGCAGAGTGGTGAACCAGGTCGTACTGTTAGCCCTGGTCATCGGAATCTGCATCGCAGTGGCGGGAAATCTTTCTGCGACTGCCGTCATGCGCGGCATGATGACCCTCCAGGAAACGCCAGATGCCGAAGTCATGCAGCAGGGTGCCACCTATCTTCGGATCCTCTCCAGTTCCTACGTGATCGCTGTGATACTGTTCATGGCCAATGCCCTCTTCCAGGGTGCCGGAGATATGAAGACCCCACTGTACCTGATGACGGCGGTCAACATCATCAACGTTGTACTCGCCTATGCCCTGGTACACGGAATCGGCCCCTTTCCCAGCATGGGTGTTGCCGGAGCCGGGCTGGCAGCCGCCATCGCCCGGGGCAGCGGCGGGCTCGCAGCGCTGTGGATCCTGGCCACGAGGAAATCGGGAATCGGCATGGACACAAAGGAACTCTTCGCCATCGACTGGAAGCTGCTCAGTGCAGTGATACGCGTCGGGGTCCCTGCCGGCATCGAAAATTTCGTGCGCCAGGGGTCTCAAATCCTGTACACGATGCTCATCGCCGGAATGGGCACTGCCGCCATGGCCGCCAACTCCATCGCGATGAGCATTCAATCCCTGGCCTTCATGCCGGGATTCGGCTTCAGCCTCGCTGCCACCGCCCTGGTGGGACAGAATCTCGGGGCAAAACAACCCTCTCGCGCAGAGAAAGCCGGTTATACATCCCTACGGTATGGATTGATCCTGGCGTGCGTGATGAGTGTCGTCTTCGTATTCGCTCCCCGACTGATCACACAGCTGTACACCGATGATCCAGAGGTGACCGCTCTCACCGTTACCTGCCTGCGCATCATCGCGATCTCCCTACCATCCCTCGCCATGGTGATGGTGTTCTCCGGAGGGCTCCGGGGAGCCGGTGACACGCGCTTTGTCATGTTCACCACCCTGGCAGGAAACTGGGGAGTCCGACTGGTGGGCTCTTACGTTCTCGGAATGCACTTCGGCCTCGGTCTACCCGGAGTATGGATCGCCATGGCCGGAGACCAGATCGGCCGGGGATTCTTGCTACTGACGCGGTTTCGCCGCGGCAGTTGGAAGAGCATCGAACTCTTTCGACCGGGACGCAAGAAGACCTCGAGTCCTGACGTCAGATTCCACACAACACCTGCCTCCCAACCCACGTCGACTGCCATCCCACCGGCCGACTCCAGCAATGATGACACCAGCTGACGGGATCAACCCGACCATCGGGAGACTCAGCCCGTGGACAGCCTGCCATGTGATCGCCCTACGCTGGCGTTATGCAGGTGTTCTCCGGTGGGCTAAGCGGATCTGGAGATATCCGGACCATCATTGTTTGCCACCCTCATTGGAAACTGGGGTATCAGGCTGGTGGGCTCGTACCTCATTGGAATGCGCCTCGGCCTGGGCCTGGCGCGCGTATGGATCGCCATGGCAGCCGATGAGATGGGCCGCGGGTTCCCGATGCTTTCGCGCTTCCTGCGCGGAAGATGGAAAGACATCCAGATCATGCATCCGGGTCGCCGGACATCCCGACGGGGATTGTCACACCGAGCCCGCAGGAAAATGGTGACGATTGGGCACAGGTCTTCAATCCAACAAGAAGGTGACATCGGTGCGTGTGCCGAAACATGACAGGAATCCCGTTGATCTACAGAGAAGGACATTAATGTCGAATACGGTCCATACACAGACGCAGGTATCCTGGCAGGAGGCATTCCAATGTGGCATTGTCGCAGATCTGCACCGTCGCTGATGATCATCTCCCTCACCGTCGTCATGGCAATTCTGCTCTTTCAGAGCGCAGTCGCAGCCCAACCCCTTCCCTCCACGGCCCTATCAGATATTCGTGGGCACTGGGCCCGGGACACCATCGTAATGCTACACAGTTCAGGCGTCATATCTCCGCTGTCCGACGATATCTTCGGGCCTGACCAACCGATCAACCGGCTGGATTTCGCCCGGTGGGTCACCCGCTCCCTGGGGGAGACCCCATCGGAAGCACCCCTCGAGTTTGCCGATGCGCACAAGATTCCCACGGCAGCCCACGGCGAGGTGGCAAGGGCCGTCGAACTTGGACTGATCCAGGGCTACCCCGATGGCACCTTCGGTCCCTCAGATGCCATCACCCGCGCCCAGATGGCCACGATGTTGGGCCGCGTTCTGGTCACGCTCGGTGTGCCCGCCCAGGCCCGATTTCTCGCAGCGCCC
>SKXF01000215.1 GCA_007128555.1 Clostridia bacterium
CGCAACACAGGAAGTTGAAACCGCCAAAGAACCTGAAAGAGGCGGTCTATCTGATGGCCAAAATGGGCGGCTACCTGAACAGGAAACATGACCCACCCCCGGGTCATCAGTTGATGTGGTATGGTTACATCTACCTCCAGGGCCTGTGTGCAGGCTACATGCTGAGGGGGCCCTGAGCAACGCTCGGGTGGCTCAGCCCTACTTATGGGTAAAAGGCAGGACTAGCCCGGGGAGACAACGGACCCAGGGCGGGGTGCACGTCTTTCATGGTGATGAACTGTTCACTGCATGAAGGGTGGGCTACCTGCATGACACGTCTTATTGTGCGGGAGTATGCGGGTAGGCGGTGATGGTCTGATTGCGGCGAGCAAGTGTTTGACTTGGGAGGTTGCGCTTCAGGTGTTCAAGGGCTTTCGGGAACGGATGGAGACAATGCACCTGTTTCGCCCCCTGCTCGATCTACACAGGAGCCAGTCTTTCGAGCACTACGACCTCGTGTCCCTGGGGCTGGCGACGCTGCTTTTCATACTGGAGAACATGCTGCGATCCCCGGGAGCACCCTGCGGTCACGCCCAGATTCGGAGGTTTCTCAGAAATACCATCGAAGAGGTACACGGAGAGGACCCCGGGGAGGACGTTGCAGGGGATGTGGAGGAGTATCTCCTGGAACGGCTTCGCAACGACGGCCGGAAATTCACCTACCCCTACACCGATCCGAGTACCGGCAGGACCGAGACCGTTGCCTTCGAACTCATCACGGTTGAAGATTACGAGCACCAGGATCGTTGGGTGAGCTTCAAGCTGACCGAGCACGGTCTGGAGCTCATCTTCCGGACGCGGGAGATGAGCCGGGAGCTCCGGATTGGCATCTACCAGCTGTACCTGCGGCAGCAGCTGGAGAAGGGGACCTTTGATGGCGCGATGGAGGCGCTGGATAATCTCAAGATGGAGGTCCGTTCCCAGCAGGAGCACCTCGAGAACTTCGAGTACCAGGTGCACTACAACCTGCGAACGGTGCTCATGGACGAATACCGACACCAGTATGAGCGAACGCGGGAGGTCCTGGAGGCAGAACAGCGGCAGTTCCGGCACCTGAAGGCTCTTATCGAGTCGGAGCGCCTTGCCCGGGAGAAGATCATGGCGCCGACGGACATCGACCTCAGGGCGCTCAGCCAGCTGAAGAGGATTGAGATGGAGCTCAACCGGGTCAGCAACGAGCACAGCCGCCTCCTGGCTCGACGCATGGGTGTGGACACCCTGTTCATGCGCGAGATGATGGCAGAGGTGCACAAGGGCTTGCGCCTCCGGTTCCGGCTGGAGGATGAGCTTCTCGAGCCGTTGCTCTCACGCCCGGAGGCCTCTGCGGAGCGTGTGAGAATGGCCGTGGAGTCACTGCTTCCCCCCCGGGTGCCGGCGTACTTCAACCCCCTGAGATCCATGCACCGCCAGGTGCTGTGGGGTTCGTCCGAAGAGAAGTCCGAGGAGATCGAGCGCATCGACGAGGACGAAGGGGACGACATGGCGGATGACGTGGTGTCCCAGGGTCGATGCATAGAGTATCTGAAGTTGGTGCTAGGGTTTGCCCTGCGGGGAAGGACCTTTACCCTGCATGAGTTGATGCAGGCCCAGCCAGCCGACCTGCGCGCGATCATGTCCCATTGCCGAGACTTCTTCCAGATGATGATCAACTTGCACCAGGAAGGCGAACTGGACATCGAGGGCATCATGGAGCACCGGGACGACTGGTTGGACAGTGGCGACATGCCCATACCCTACCTGGTGAGCCGGGCCCTCGAGGACTTCGAGGAACTGCCGCCGTCCCTGGCGGTGACGGTGACCGGCGAGATCCTGTACCTTCCGAATGGCAACCACATTTCCAACCTGGTCTTCCGACCCGCGAGAGGGGATGATGACACTGGCTGAGTACCACCGGACCGACGTGGAGGCGGCCTTCGCAGTGTACCGCGAGCTCCTGACGAGGGGTGAGTTGAACTCCACGGCCAACGCTGAACTGTACCGATTCTACCGTGATGACCCCGGGGTGGGACGCCTGGTGGACGATGTCTTCCTGGCGGGGATGAACTGCTCGACGGTCAGAGCGGAGGAAACCTACTACCTGGTGCCGGGCCTGGAGGACTCTGCCCTGGCAATGACCAACGCCGAGCTGCGCGACGCCCTGCATGCGCGGAACAACACCGAGATGTATACTTGCATGTTCCTCATTCTGTGCATGATCTGTCTTCTGTACACCGACGAGGGTTCGCTCGCCAAGTCAAGCTACGTAAGTGTGAAGCGCCTGGAGGAATATGTGACCGATCGACTGAAGAGGGTTTCTGAGCCTCAAGATGCCGATCAGGCTGCCGAGATCGAGAGCGTCCGGGAGGATTGCGAGTACCGCCTGGCAGAGATAGCGAACTGCTGGTTGGAGCTTCCGGTCTACGATGAGAGCCTTGAGCAGCCGATGCGCAGCTGGGGAAACCGCTTCAGTTTCATCCTTCGCGTGGCGAGTTTCATGCAAGACAGCGGGTACCTTCGCATGGTCGAGGAACGCGACCTGTATCCCACCGGGAAGCTGAACGCGGTCGTCACCCAGTATTACCCGCAGCCGAAGAACAGGGAGCGCCTTCTGAGCCTGGTTCGGGACCTGGGGAGGGATCGCGATGCCTAGGATCAACCGGGCCCGGGTCGTCAACATCCGGTACGACGAGGGCAACAAGGCGTACCTGGATCAGATCTTTGATTTCCGGGGCAAGAACGGGATCGTGCTCTTGGAAAATGGGGGAGGGAAGAGCCTGCTGGTGCAGCTGCTCCTGCAGGTCATCATCCCCAACACCCGCATGAACAAGCGGTTGTTCCGCGAGCTCTTCAGCCCTGGACAGACCTCTCACCTGATGATCGAGTGGCTCACCGACGGACCGGGAACCGAGTACGTGCTGACCGGCCTGACTGCAATGCTGCCAAGGGATCGCGACAGCCTCCGGGACTTCAGCTATATCCACCGCTACTCCGAGCCCGATCCCTTCGATCTTGACAGGATACCGGTCATCAGGAACCGTCGCGTGACGCGGTATACGGACTTCAGGAGCCTGCTGCGCTCGTCCGGCCGGGATATTCACATCCACGATACCCGGGAGGACTACGAGCGGGACCTCGCCACGTACAACATCTTTCCCAGCGAGTGGGACGCGATCCGGCGGGCCAACGACGAGGAGGGAAGGACCGAGGGGTTTTTCGACGGGGCGACGACGGTGTCCAGACTCTTTCGCGGTATTCTCATCCCCGCGGTGGTGAACATCCTGTATCCCGGGGGGGAACACGTGGAGGTGGCCCGGGTCTTCGCGGAGCTCCGCGACAAGCTGGTGAACATACCCCGGTACCGCGATGAACTGGATGAGCTGGAGAAGATGCGGCATCTCATTGAGGGAATCCGGGATGAGATTGCCGAGTACGGGAGGCTGTCAGGATTGCACGAGGAGAGCCTGGTCGACATCGACCGCTTCTATCGCACCCTGGAGGAGGCTGTCCCGGCGAAGGAGCGGGTTGCCGCAGGTTTGAAGGAGAACATCGAGGCTCACCAGCGCAGGGGCCGGGAGATGGAGTTCGAGCTGGATTGCCTGGAGGTGGACGAGGGGCGCCTTCGACTGGAGGCCCTGGAGGAGAACAAGGGCCGGGTGGTGTCGGAGAAGGCCCGTGCGGAGAAGGAGCGGGATCTGGTCCAGGGAAGGAAGCGTCTCCTGGAGGCCGGTGACCTCAAGCAGGGGGTGCTGGACAAGGAGCGGGACCGGGACAGGGTGCGGGTCCTCCTGGAGGTGGAGGAAGAGAAGGTAGAAGACCTGGCCGCCGAGCTGCGGGACCTTCGGCGCACCCAGCTGCAGCTGCTCCCGGCAGAAATTGGGCGAGCCCGCGATAGCATTGATGCACTGCAGGGGGAGTTGGATGATAGACTCTCCGAGGTGAAGGAGACCCGGAATGCCCGGAACAGGATCCGGGGGGAGATCGGGCAGCTGCAGGAGCAGAGGGGAGCGCTGCGCGACCGCATTGAGCGGGCCAACCGCATGGGCCGCGAGATCGAGAAAAGCCTGGGCTGGGAGACATGGATGAGGCCGGCGGAGGCCCTGGAAGAGCGGCGGGCCCTTTTGAAGTCGGTTGAGGAGGAGCACGAAGGGCAGGAGAAGACCATCGCCGCCGCACGGCAGGAGACGGAACATCTGAGGGAGCAGGTGGCCCAGTGGACGTTCGAGATGTCCCGTGCCGTCTCAGGCCGACAGAGAATTGAAGCCAGGATCGAGGGGTTTGAAAAGGAACGGGCGGACCTGCAGGCTGCCCTGGTGCCCTACGTCGAGGGTGAACGTCGCCTGGACGATCTGCACAGCGCCGCCCTGATGATGGTCCTGGAGGGTGAGAGGAAGGACATCGGCCGCCAGTTAGAGGAGGCGACAGTCCGCTACCATGAGTCGCGAGCCAGCCTGTCGCGGTTGGAGGCGGAGGAAGGATACGTGCCCAACAGCGATATGGTCGCCGTGCGCGATACCCTCGCGGAACTGGGGATTGCGGCCGTGTTCGGCGGGCAGCTGGTCCGGTCCCAGAGGTTGAGCGAGAAGGAGCAGTTGGCCGTGCTACAGCGGCACCCGCTGTTGCCCTACGGCCTGCTCATCACGACCGATGATCTCCGGATCCTGTCGGCCGACCCCGGGGTCCTGAACGAGATGTCCCTGGAGGCACCGGTGCCGTTGTTCACCAATCGGGAGACGCTTCTTTTCGGGGGGCAGGGGATGGGCGGCCTGGTGAGCATTGGCGACGGGTACGCGCACCTGACGGGCAATCGATCCTTCCCCCTGCATGTATCGGAGGAAGATCTGCAGGAGCACCAGCGCGCCCTGAAGAGCGGGGCGCAGGACAGCGGCGAAAGGATGGATCTCTTGCGGGAGGCCATCGAGGGTTTGGGTGAGGTGATCTTGCGCCTGCGGGGCTTCCAGGAACGGTACCCGGCGGACTACGAGGGAGAACAGGAGCAGGAGCTGCTGGAGGTCACCGGGAAGATCACCTGTTTGGAGGAGCGAGACCGGGAGGCCCAGGCCCGGATCGAGGAGCTTGGCCTGGTGGAGCGCAAGGCTGCCGAGGAACGGGTGAGCCTGCAGGGACGGTTGGACAGGCTCCGGGGAGAGATCAGTGAGATCGAGGCCTACCTCCCCGTGCGTTCGGAGCGCGAGGAGAGCCAGGAGCGCTTGAAGGAAGTGAACGACTCTCTCGGGGAGAAGGGTTCCGACCTGGAGGCTGTGGAGGAGAGGGAACGGGTCCTCGCGGAATCGATCCGGGAGACGGGGGTGGATCTGGATGCCAGGGGCGAGGAACTGGCTGGGCTCCAGCGCTCCCTGGGGTACCTGGAGGATCGGGACCTGGGAGAGGGGGATCCTGTAGCCGGTACGTACGAGGAGATCACCGATCGCATCGAGGCAGTGGAGAAGACGTTGGACGGTACCGGTGCGGCCGGATACAGGCAGACTGTGGATGTCTTGACCGAGCAGATCGGCGATCTGGAGGGGCGGATCAGGGCCCTCGGTTTCGACCCGGGCGACGTGGTTCAGCGCCAGGTGCAGCCGTCGGTGCTCAAGGGCTTGCAGGAGAGGATCAGGGTGTTGGGCGCCGTCCTGGATGGCCTGGAAGAGCGCATCGGCGTGCTGCAGGGAGACATACGCGAGGAGATGGGCGAGATCCGCGAGAAGTGCCGGAGAATCCAGGGTCGGTATGGCAGGCAACCTCCCGAATCCATCACCGTGCGCTCTGTGGAGGAAGCCCGGGTTCGTCTCCAGGAGAGTATTTCCAGGATCAAGGAAAGCAGGGTCCGGCTAGAGGGGGAACTGGACGTTGAGACCCGGCTCGTGAAGGAGTGGAGGGAGGTGGCGCGGAGGGCGCGGACCGTGTTGCAGCGGGCGGAGTTTGAGATTGCTCCCGGGATTGAGCCGCTTGCCGGGGTTCCCGGGGACCCGCGGCGACACCTGGAGAACCTCGAGGACAGGGAGAGGGACCTGGAGGGGCAACTACAGCGCCAGCGCTACCGGGTGGCTGATGCTTACCGTGAGACCTCCAGGGATGGCCGGTATCGCCACGAAGTGACCCGGGAGGTTTTCTCGACCGTCCGTCAGCTTCCGGAGGAGATGCTCTATGATCCGGCCACGATGCAGTCGAGATTCGAGGAGTTTTTCGTGCTGCTGGAGAAGAGCCGGGAAGTCCTGGAGGAGAATCTCAGGATCCTCGAAGAGGACCGTCTCGAGGTTGAGCGCAAGGCACTCAGGGAGGCGGAGAGACTCCTTGGTGAGTTGAACCAGATCCAGGGCTATTCCCGTTTCAGGCTGCGGGGACGACGGACGTATACGGTGAGGATTGACCTCCGGGCGGGGACCGAGGAGGAGCGGGTCCACCGGATGCAGCGCTACGTGGAGCGTTCCGTGACCCGGCTCGAAGACCTGGAGGAGTCGGCGGTGGACGAGTTCGTCCGGGATCGATTCTCCCCGCTGGCGCTGGTGGATGCAATCGCTCCTGTCGACGGGTACACCGTTGAGATCCTCAAGCCCCAGCGACCGTCCGAGCGGGCGAACTACGTGGCGTGGGAATCGGTACCGAAGTGGTCGGGAGGGGAGAAGTTTACCGCCTACTTCATGATGTTGGTGACGCTGCTTTCGTACCTGCGCGCCAAGCGGGTGCCCGAGTACGCGAGCGGCAAGGTGTTGATTGCAGACAATCCCTTCGGTCGGGCCTCGAGTCCCCACCTGCTCGAGATCGTGTTCGGACTGGCACAGGAGACCGAGACGCAGATGATCTGCCTCACCGCCCTGAGGGAGCGCGCCATCTATGACAACTTCCCAGTGGTGTACAGTCTGAAACTGCGCCGGGCCCAGGGCCGGCAGTACGTGGAGGTTGGGGATGATTCGGTACTCCCTGAGGGTTCTGCCGTGATCTCATCGGCCCAGTACGGGCTTTTTGATGAAAGGATAGATGACGATGGATGATTCTCTTCGCGTGTTGACCGCGGTCCTGCGGGAGCGAAAGAGACGCATCATCCCCGTAGAGGAACTGCAGGCGATGGCCGGCGAGTCGGATTACCTGCGGTTTCACCGATTGATCTCCGGGATGGTGCACGAGGGGATCCTCCGTCCCGTCGATGCTTCGGGTCACAACGGTCGCTCACCCGTGTTGTTCAACCGCTACCGCCTGGTCCGAGAAGATCCCCCGGAACGCCCCTTTCTCGAGGAGATCTCAACGCTACCCATTGACCGGGCCGTCCGGTACTACCGCCGTCATCCTGAGCATTACAGCCAGGACCGGGCCTATGTCCAGGCCATCTGCGGGTTTCTCCTGGGCGGTGATGTCTGCCCGTTGGTGACCACCAACGAGAGATCCTACCAGCTGTTCCGGGACGAGAAGGCCCTGAAAGACGGCCGGGGCGGGACGGTCCTGGAGCGCATGGGCCTGGGCCTGGACGACCTGCGAGTCATCCCCACGTCAGAGCCCTTCGTCCACTTCGACCTGAGGCACTCCGGTGGCGACGAGCGAGTCCTGATCGTGGAGAATCTCGATTCCTTCATAAGTGTACACCGGTGCCTGAGGGGTGGCGTGCCGCTGCTGGGGAAACTGATGCCGGGAGTCATCATATACGGTGAGGGAAATAAGATTCTGTCCAGCTTTCAATTTGTCCGGGAGGTTCCGGGACTCGGTGAGTCCGCCAGGTACCTTTACTTCGGGGATCTCGATCACGAGGGGATCTCCATATATCGGCGGTTGGTGAGTCGATATGATGGATTCGACATCAGACCCTGGGTGGTGGGCTACCTGGGCCTTTTGCAGGTGGAACCAGACCCACCGGTCGGGCGGGATCACCAGCGGAAGGCCGCCCTGTGTGCTTTCCTGGAGGGTTTCCCCGAGCCGCAGGCGCGGCAAATCGAGGAGATGCTCGCTTCCGGTCGATACATTCCGCAGGAGGCCCTCAGTCTCGCCCACATGACCGGTGATATTCCCCTGGAGATATGAAGGGGTTCATCGGGACGCCAGCCAGGGGAGGGGGGGCGTTAGGCCAACTGCCCTTCTCCCTGACAGTCAAAGCAGAGGCCTCATCCCATGCGAGATGATGCCTCCGGTGCCTTCGCCCTGGTAGGCCTGGCTGGCAGTAGGGTGGGAAGATGGACTCCGGTCAGCATCTGGCGTACCATCGGAGACATACCGCTTCACGATTGCGCAGAGGAGGCCCATACACTGTGAAACAACACATGCCGTTCCTATTGGCTGCTCTTGGGTTCGTGCTGGCATTGGCACTATGCTTTCTGATTGGAGCCGTGACGGGCATCCATTGGCTGACATTCGATCATTTCCAGGATATGTGGTTTGAAGGACTGCGGCTTGAATCAGGTTACCACTGGGTTCCCGTTCTCCTGGCGGTACTGGTGGCCCACTATGGTTGGAAGTACGGTGAGAGGTTCCTCAATGATACGTAGTCATGGTGCTTCCGCATAGAGGGATGGCGTCCCTTGACCGCTATCCCCAGCTCACTTGCGGAAACGATGACGCAATCAAGGATTGTGACTGCGCAGGCCACGGGTCGTCCTGCATCTGCAGGAGTCCAGGTGTCCATGGATCCGTTTTCTCGGGATCCATGGAGGGTTCGGACCGAAGAATGTCGAACAAGGAAATGCTTGGGAGATTGCACATCCCGGATCCGCTTGCTGGAGGTCCGCAGAAATGGGATTGCGGTGTGACACGCCTGGCTGTCGGCACCTGTAAGCCCTTTGCTTCCGTTCGTGGTCCCTGATGCTACAGGGATCTGGTCCCCTTGTTCCCGGGTCGAGTGATCTCCCAGCGGTAGATGATGTTGGTCTTTGATGTTGCCATGTGATCAAGCATATCTGCAGTGGCCTGTACTGTGCCCAGTACCAGACGAAAGGTGGGGTTTGATGAAGTTACGCCTGAGAACGATCTGCCTGGTGATGGTCATCGTTGGAGCGGCCATGATGGCAGGTTGTGGGATCTTCAGTACTGCAGCGATCGGGCCGGGAGATGCCCTGGAGCACCAGGTAGGTGATGTGCTGCTTTCAATGCGCTACGGTCCTGCGGCCACCTTTCCCATGGGCGTGGAGGATGACGCCAAGGCAACCGTTACCCACGACTTCTGGATCGGCGAGACTCCGGTGACCTATGAGCTTTGGTACGAAGTTCGGGTGTGGGCCGAGGAAAACGGCTACAGATTTCACAACAGGGGACGCGAGGGAAGTGCTGGCGAGACGAGGCAGGAGCCCTCCGAGGATAGGGACCACCCGGTAACAACCATCCGGTGGAACGAGGCTATTGCCTGGTGCAACGCGCTGTCGGAGTACATGGGGTTCACACCGGTCTATATGCTCGACGGCGAGGTTTACCGAAACGGTGGTGATCGGAGTCCCGCGGAAGACATCACGGCGAGAAAGGTAATGGGATTCCGCCTACCCACGGCCGAGGAATGGGAACTCGCTGCCCGGTACAGGGGCCGCGATCGGTCTGACGGAGCGATTCGATGTCCCGAGCGTAGTCGCACCTACTGGACTCCGGGCACTTACGCCAGCGGAGCAACCGGGCCGTATACCGATGAGGAAGCCACTATGGTGGCTGCCTGGTACGATGAGAACACCGGTGGAGAGACACAGCCGGTGGGGACGAAGCCTGAGGGCGGCAATCACCTCCATCTCTATGACATGAGCGGCAATGTCTTTGAATGGGTGGATGCTCCCGATGGGGGTGAGCCCCTGGTTTACGGCGGCGCTGCTTCCTCGGATGCCTCCGATCTCCAGGTCGGCCTGCCGAACCCAAGGGGCTCGCCAGGGATCTCGGGTGCCTTTAGAAACATCGGCATTCGGATCGTTTTGTCCCTGGACGTTGACCCGCGAGAAGAAGCCTATGCCTCCATCCCGGAAGATGCCGATGAAGACGAGGATGTCGTCCCGGGCGAGGAAGAGCCCGATGAGGATGAGAATATCCCCTTTCCCGTTGGAAGCCTTGTCGAGGTGGAGGTGGGAGGTCAATGGTTTGATGCCCAGGTTCTGGAGGCGGCCACGAGCGAGTGCTACATTACTTACGATGGATACAGCAGTGACTCGGATGAATGGGTGGACATCTCCCGGGTTCGGGACCGCAGTGACCTGGTCATTCAATCCGTGGAGCCTGTCACGGTTGCCGTGGATCATGGGACCGATCTGGCTGATGTGAGCTTCCCAGAGGACATCGATGTGCGCCTGGGGGATGGTTCAACGTTCCGGGCCGATGTGCAGTGGGGCAGTGCTCCCTATGATGGCAATGAGGAGGGCGAATATTCCTTCCCGGGCGAACTGGTGGATCTTCCCCCCAACGTGACCAACCCGGATGATATTCGGGCTGTCATGGCGGTGCGGGTTCGTGACATCGATGGCTCCACCTCCCGGATCCGGGTCGGCGGAGACACCGATATCGATGGACTGCTCTGGTACGTCGAACATGATCACGGGCAACACGGGTACTACTTCGGTACGTCCTCGCGTATTGACGTCTCGCACGCAGTGATCACCGATCATCGGGGCCGATTTCTTGCCATGATCGTCTTTGACGTGGGTCTTCTCCCGATCCAGTGGGTTTTCGATGATCTGACCATTTCCGTCGTTGGGCCCAGGGACTCGGCGTTTGATGCCAGGGAAGCCCTTCATGTTTTCACTCTAGAGGAGGAGCGAGTAGATGTCACCTTAGACATTGAGATGGACATGACCGTGGAGGAGGTGCTCGACAGGATTCCAGAGGTCTTTGGTGCCGAGCTGTCTGGTTCCGTGGAAACACTCAGAGGCGTCCTGGAGGAACTCACGGATGCTCTCCCGTGGACCGTGGCGAAGATGGGATCCGTAGCCGAATCGCGGCAGGAGGTGACGATCGCGTCCACGCTTGCTGTGGCCTGTGTGAGCATCAAGATCCTGGACCAGATAGAGGCTATGGCTGACGACACATCCACCGGGGATGCCGGGGCGATGTGGGCAGGTCTTGCCCAATCCGATGATCAGGAACGGATGATGGCCTCCAGGGAACTGCGACAGGAGGTCGGCAGGCAGGTGAGCAGATTGACGAAGCATAAGATGATGGGGCCCCTGCGCCAGATGCTTGAATACATTGAACGTATTGCCAGTGGTTACTATGATGGCCGCGATATTGTCGGACCCTCGGTGAGCATGCTGCTGTGCAAGGGGCAGTCGCCAATGCCCAATCAGTGCGACAATTTTGTTGTGCCGAACACCGGCGGAAACGTGGCACGGTGCGTGAACCTCTGTTACGTGACCCTGGGTTGTTTTACCGATATCTGTCATCCCATGATGTTCTCCGTGAGCGATGCGCTGAGTATGCGGGTCCGATGAGGCATAAGGAGAACCATCAACGGGCGCCCGGATTGTGACCGAGGTAGCATGAATGTGTTCGCGTGAAATCACCGTCGGGTTCGGTCCGGTGCTTGATCCAAATGCTGTGGTCCAGCGATATCACAATGATCGACAGGGAGAACGGGCGGGTAGGCGGCAGGTGCTGGGGCGCGAAGAACGATGTGGATTCCGTGCGTCAGCGATGGACCATTCGATGAACACGTCGCGCATGGAAGCGAGGGATCTCTTGACCCCGCTTGGGGAACGGAGGGGTTTCTGAGGGAATCATAATGGAGATATTGATCGTCCGTTGCCTGTGCTATCTGAACGGAAGAGATGCCCTGCAGCGCGGTTGACGGCCGTGGGGATTTGCTGGCATCACGATCAGACCTGGGTCGGTTTCCCAACTGCTGGTGTGATGCCTGGAGGCTTGCTGGGGCTCAGCGATGTCATGGCCCATGCGTTTGGCTTTACATTTGCCTTGTTTGGACGGCTTCTCATACGACCTTACTCGAAGTTGTGACCACGGTGATTACATACCATGAGGAGTTGCAGGCGGGACGCCTTCGTGAACCTCCATGGCCTGGGCAATTGCGACCGCCTTGAGATCGGCAAAGGAGGAGGGTTTGCTTGCCGGGATCTCATCGGGAACCTTCTAGGCCAAGCACACTGCCTACCGACGCAATCCACGATCTACGACCTCCCCGGCTGACTTGGGGGTGTCGTAGAGGATGGCATCCTTCGGCCAGGCGGTGGCGACGTAGACCGCCTGAAGGGGAACAGGCCAATCCCGGTGATTACCTGTCCAGGGCACTGCAGCGCTACCCACTGTCAAAAAAAA
>SKXF01000246.1 GCA_007128555.1 Clostridia bacterium
CGACGCGAACCCACAGGCCGGATTGGCGGCCAGGCCCGAGGTCGAATCCGATCCCCCGCACTCCATGGCCAGGATGATCTCCGCCCACTTGATGGGCTCCCTCTTCAACTCAGCTGCCCCGGCAGCCATCTCACCGGCACGGTCTGCCCCCCGGGCCGCGGCCCCCAGCGTACCTCCGCAGTCCTGGATATCAATGTACTCCGTGGGCTTTCCAGCAACCGCGATGGCTTCCGCCACATCCGACGCCTGCACGGCCTCGCAGCCCAGGCCGACGACCAGAACAGCGGCCACGTTGGGGTTGGCACCGAATCCACTGAGAACGCGCAGCGTCTGTTCCCGGTCGGCTCCCAGCTGGCCACAACCGTGCTGATGCACCACGGAAACGGTCCCGGGAACCTGCTCCGCGATCATCTCCGTCACCCGGTTAGCACACACCACCGAGGAGATGACCAGCACGTGGTTCCGAATGCCCACCCTACCGTCAGGCCTTCTGTATCCCGTCAACGAGATCATTCCGATTCCTCCTCTCTCCTGATGTCTCCCCGCCCCCTCATACTGTCAACATTGTGAACATGAACATGTTCACCATCGCCAATATCACGGGTGGCCGTTCCGATTACCTGCCCATACT
Source organism: Clostridia bacterium (assembly GCA_007128555.1). The sequence continues at coordinate 632 of SKXF01000246.1, forward strand.
TGATCACCGGGCAGCCCTGGGCAATCCCACAGAGGGCCATCTTGTGCCCAAAGGGAATCCCATGCAGTACGCGCATCCGGGCCTGTCCACCCACAACCTCCACCGTATCACCAGCCTTCAGGTCCGCCGTCGCCGTGGCCACGTTGTCCCTGGGATCAATGACAATCACGGTACTCACCATCTCTACCCCCCGCCCCCGTTGTCCTGCGCCGCACAACCCTTCGCCGAAACATCCCTCAGAAAGGCAACGCCTTCAAACGATGCAGTATGTCAGAGTTCAATGAAGGGATCTGAACTCCTCCAGCGTTGGCAGCGAAACATCGATCATCGCCCAGGCATCCTGAGCATGCCCCCGGCATCCATCGTGACGCCCTCAACCTTCGGGTCGTGCGCCCAGAGGCTCACGGGATGATACAGGTACAACCAGTGTGGATTCGCATTGAGCCAGGATAAGATCTCACCGTAACCCGGGCCCTGCTGTTCTTCGTAGGCCCGAGAGGCTTTCTCGATAAGGTGATCGGCGGTATCGTCGACCACCCCCTGCCACCACAGGCCCTTGGCCCTCGATGATACTTTCTCTCGCAATACTCGGTAAGTACTGAGGGGACTCGAGTCGAAAATAGCGAGGTGACCGATCTTCTTCGAGCCAACTTCCTGGGCATATGCCTGGCGGTCCCTCTGTTCGTCGACGTTGATGCGTACCCCAATGCGGTCCAGCTGGTCACCGATCATCTGTGTGACTCGCAGTGCCCTGTCGGGGGTAATGTGGGGTGTCCGCAAGTCCAGTGTCCCGGGCAGTTCCAGGCCATCAAGCAGGCGCTTGGCTCCTTCGGGGTCATGCAGAGACGGCGAGAGGTCCCCGGGGTAGCCAGGGTGGTTGGGGCTCACGATGGTGGTGGCGGGAATCGCAAGACCACCCCACACCTCCCGAATGATGGCGTCTACATCTACAGCCAGGTTGAGAGCCAGGCGGGCCTCCGGTCGCGAAAAGGGTTCCGTGAATCCATTGAAGAAGGCGGTTACCGAAAGCGTGTTGAGGGTGCGCCGGGCCACCAGGCCTCGCAAATCCAGGGGCTGCGGCAACGACTCCAGGCCCGTCACCACGTCAACTTGGCCAGACTTCAAAGCGCCCAGTCGATCCTTCGGGTCAGGGATCTGGGTGATGAAGATATCCCGGTAGGGAAGACCCTCCTCGTTTACCGCGGCCAGGGAGAGGTATTCCCCGGGAACGTAATCTTCTACACGGTATGGCCCCGTACCCACTGGCAGCTGCCCGTTTCTCGGCCCCTCACCCACCACTACGCCTGCGCAGATCTCGAGGACATAACCCATGGGATCATCTCCGCTGATGGTCACAGTATGTCGGTCCTCAGCCTCGACTTCCATCTCCTCGAAATAGGGCAGGTATGGCCCCTCCATGTCGAACGGCCCACCGGCATCCATGAGTCGTCGGCAGGCAAGGACCACGTCCTCAGCCGTACAGGGACGTCCATCGTGGAAGGTGGCACCGGGTCGCAGGGAGAACCTCCACGTTCTACCATCCTCTTCAACCGCCCAGGACTGGGCCAGGGCCGGGACAGGATGGCAGTCTCGCAATCCGATGAGGGGCTCATAGATCAGGGTAGAAAGGGTCTGCTTGCCTGGCTGATCCGATGAGCTTTCCGGCGCTGGGATCTGTACGACGGACTGTGCGATTCTCAGGGACGATCGGCCCATCCGGGACGTCTTGACATGCAAAATGAGTTCCTCCCTTTCATGTGCGACAGGGCTGTCCGTGGTGCGTGGGCAAAATCCGCCGAACGCCCTTGCCCTGCATAAGTGCTTCATCCGCTGTCGTCGAGCAGGCAGGACCGGGGGGATCGCGCGAACCCATCACCCATCGGATGCCAGGTCCCAACAAGGTACTGTCTACAGAGAATCGCCAATCCATCCCCGGGGCCTCCCTCGTGCATCGCCGGCAGGTTGAACCTGAGCCATGTCATCGCCAGGCCGACCATTATGCCATCGACCAGGCGACTCAGATGTAAGGATGCACCCTCCGACCCCAGCCCGGCTGGAGTTCGCCTGGGATCAGGGCCGTTCCAGCCCCTCACAGGTCCCGGGTCACCCCAGGTACCCTCAGCCCTGACCATGAGCGAGGTCACGACTTGTTGCAACGACCCCCCTGGGCACTCGCAGGCCAGGCGCAGTGGATCGGTGGCCCGGCAATCAAAGCCGGACCACCGATGCTTCATTCCGTTAGGTACGTGTGAGCCTGCTGAAGAGCATCAATAATGGGTATGTCCTGCGGACACGCAGCCTCACACTGGCCACACGCAATGCAGGAAGGCGCCCCCGTCTCCTTGTCCAGCATTGCCCGGTATGAGCGGGCCGCACCCTCAACGGTCTCATACATCGAGGCCTCGTTGTGAAGGCTGAAGACCCGGGGAATTGCGACGTCCGAGGGGCAGGGAACACAGTACCCGCATGCGGTGCAGTTGACCTGCATGCGAGACAGGTAGATGTCCCTGACCTCGTCGATCAGGGCCAGTTCCTCATCGGTCAGGGACCCGGGCAGGGCGTCCTCCACCGTCTGGATGTTCTGCTCAAGCTGCTCCATGGTGCTCATGCCGCTCAGAACAACGCTGACCTCCGGATGATTGCAAACCCAGCGCAGGGCCCATTCGGCCG
>SKXF01000112.1 GCA_007128555.1 Clostridia bacterium
AACAGCGGGATCGAGTCCTACGCCGCGTCCGGGAGGAGCATGGCGTGGATCTCGGTGATTACTACCTGCACGAGGGTCTCCTACCTCCGGTTGAACCGAAAGGGCGGAGTGGTGGAGGATCGACGGACGTTGCCGATGTCAGCTGGGTGACCCCGACGGCCCAGTTTTCGACGGCATGCAGCCCGCTTGGTGCCACGGGGCACTCCTGGCAGGTGACTGCGGCCTCCGGCATGGGGATCGGGCACACTGGGATGCTGCAGGCTGCCAAGATCCTGGGATTGACGGGCTGGCAGCTTCTGACCGACCCAGAAGCCTTGAAGAAGGCCCAGGAGGCATTCGAAGAAGACACCAGGGAAGAGAAGTATGTCTCACCCATCCCGGAGGGTACGCCGCCTCCGCTGCACCAGCTGCCTGGCCATTGAACGAGATTCGGGCGGGGCTTCATGTCCCGCCCTTTTAGTTGGAGGAAGGGAGTGGAGCTTCAAGATGAGTGATACTGCCGCAGGTAGGCGGCCGATTCGGCTTGACGACCTGTACCGATACACGTTCCCGGCCGATCCCCAGATCTCTCCTGATGGAGAGCGCGTCGCCTACGTACAGACGTACATTGACGCAACTGAAGATAAGTATGTTTCTCAGATCAGGATCGCAGCTGTGGTCGGGGGTGAGATCCTCCCCTTCACCCGTGGAAAGCGGGATACCCACCCGCGCTGGTCGCCCGATGGACAGACCATTGCCTTTTTATCCGACCGGGCTGGGGACAAGCAACAGGTGTGGTTGATCCCGGCCAAGGGGGGAGAAGCCCGGCAGCTGACTGATGTGGAGGAGGGTGTCAGGGAGTTCAGCTGGTCGCCCGATGGCTCCCGGATTGCCTTTGCCTCCATGGTACGCGAAGGAGTGCTCACCGGCTGCGAGGAAGAGCCCGATGACGACGTCCGAATCATCACCCGGATTCGCTTCAAGCTCAACGGAGCTGGATTCACTTACGATCGGTTTTCTCACCTGTTCGTGGTCGATGTCGCTGGCGAGGGAGCGTCCAGGCGGATAACCGATGGGTTGTTCAACCATACCGGTCCAACCTGGGATCCATCCGGGCAATACGTGGCCTGCAGTGCGGTGCGTTGCGATGAGCCCGACGATGCCAATTTCACCGATATCTACCTTTTCGCTGCTGACGGACCCACAGATCAGAGCCCAGTCAAAGTCACCGCCAGCAAGGGACCGACTGCGTCGGTAAAGATCAGCGGCTCCGGAGCCCATGTCCTGTACTCGGGGCACCACAACCAGTACTATGGTGCGACGATCTCCTCCCTGCTGGTCACCTCCATTGTTGACGGCAAGACCCAGGATCTTCTGCAGGATTTCCCCACCACCGTGGGGTGTTCTGTCGGCAGTGACTGTCGATACGGTGCCAGTGCAGGCGGACCCGTGTTTTCCGGCGATGATGACGAGGTCTTTTTCCTCAGTACGGCTTCCGGCCACTGTAACCTGTACGCCGTGGACACCAAGACCTTTGATGTGCGCCAGCTCACGGATCGACAGTGGGCCGTGACCGGATTCACCTACAGCGGAGCCTCTGGCAGGTTCGCTCTCCTGGCCGGGGATTCCCTGAACCCGGGAGACATCTGGATTTTTGACGACAGCGAGGGTCTGAAGCAGCTGACCTCAGTGAATCACTGGCTGGAGTCCGAGATTCTCCTCAGTGAGCCCGAGGAGATCAGATTCACGGGTGCCGGGGGCAAGAGTATCCAGGGCTGGGTGATGATGCCGGTCGAAGACTCTCGCAAAAATGATGATGGGCAATACCCGATGATCCTCGAAATCCACGGCGGTCCCCATGCGGCTTACGGGCACGGTTTCTCACACGAATTCCACCTGCTGACTGCCCTCGGTTATGCCGTGGTCTATGCCAATTGCCACGGCAGTCTCGGTTATGGGCAGGCGTTCAATGCGGCGACCCATCATGATTGGGGAGGGAAGGACTATCGCGACCTCATGAGCGCCGTTGACCATGTTCTCACCACGAGACCCCTGGATCCGGGGCGCCTGGGCGTGACGGGCGGAAGCTTCGGTGGGTACATGACCAACTGGATCGTGGGGCAGACCGACCGATTCGCAGCGGCGGTGACACAGCGCAGTACCTGTAACCGCTACAGCATGTTTGGCACCAGCGACGTTGGTTTCAACCACGGGGATTGGGAGTTCCCCGGTTATCCCTGGAGAAACCCTATGGGCTACCTGGATCGTTCCCCCATAACGTATGTCGACAACGTCAATACTCCCATGCTCATCATCCATTCGGAGGACGATCTTCGCTGCCCCATATCCCAGGCTGAGGAGTGGTTTGTCGCCCTTAAGAAGTTGAAGAAGGAGGTCGTTCTGGCCCGGTTTGCCGACGAGAACCATGAACTCTCTCGTTCAGGTAAGCCAAAGCGCCGGATCAAGCGGTTGGAACTGATTGCCGACTGGTTCGACCGATACCTGCTCTGACACTCGCACCAGGTTCCTTCAGGATTGGCCCCAGGGCAGGCTGTAGTCCCCGGTGCGGGTATCGACAGAGAACCGATGGTCAGGGGCCCGGTAACGGGCCCCGTGCATCTGGTCTCATTCGGCTCCTTCGAAGGTTCCGAGGACGGTAGGGGCTCCGTCACGCACCATGATCTGCCCCAGGGCCCAGACGTGTTTTATGGCCAGATCGTTCTTGTTCAGGCACACCAGGTCTGCATCGGCACCGCGGCGGAGAACGCCTTTCTTCCCTGCCAGGCCCAGCTGGCGCGCGGCATTGCTGGTGATGGGGGCGATCGACTCAGAGAGGGATGCGCCCCTTTTCACGAGTTCCTTCACGGTGACTACCAGGGATTTTGGACTTCCCACGCCCAACCCCAGGAAATTTCCCCTTTCATCAAACCGGGGAAGGCTCCCATTGGCATCGGAACTCACAGTGATGCGGTCTGGATTCGCACCCTCATCCCAGAGGAATGCAAGAGCCTCTGCAGCTCGTTTTCCCGCAGTCAGGTCAATCGTTGCACCTGCGAGATTGAGATCCCTGGCCTGGCGAAGGAGCGCCGGCGTTCTGGCTATGTGAGTGGGGTACAGTTGAGAGGCGGGGATGTCGGTATGATCCAGGATATTGAACAGGGGTGAGAGTCCAGCCTCTCCTGCACCCACATGGACATGAAGCAGTCCAGGTTTGCCTCCGAGCATCCCTCCCAGGCGGCATTCCGAGGCCAGGTACCGGAGATCGTCGGGGCGTGGTTGCGAGGATCGGTGATCACTGATGGCCGTCTTGGCCCCGAT
>SKXF01000399.1 GCA_007128555.1 Clostridia bacterium
AAGAGACCCCATGTCCCAGGTCAATCAATCTACCCACATCGTCAACCGGGGTGATCGGGGTCTCGTCATCGACGAAATAGGGATCCTCACGGATCTGGCGGGCCACGTTCTCCGGACATGCTCCCTCTTCCAGCTCCACGTAGACCTCGCGTCGATGCACCCCATTCCCCGCGGGAACGGAGAAAGATACCGCATCCCTGTCACCGACAACGTCACGACAGACCACGCTGTGCCCGAGACTTATTCCGGGGCCAAAGGTGGTGTGTGTTATGCCCCGTGATGCCACGAGTTCCATCATCGCCCGGACCATCGAATCTGTGCCCGGATCCCAGCCGGCCGCTATGATGGCACATGCGCCCCCCTTGAGGCCCATCCTCTCCAGATCCTGCAGGTGCTTCCAGGTCTGTTCGCCGTGTAGATCGAAACTGTCCACGGTACAGATCCCGGCAGCGAGGCACTTCTGAGCATATTCTCTGACCATGCGGGTCGGAACGGTCAGTACAGCCACATCCACTGCAGTGAGGTCTGTGACATCCTCCACGACCGGAACATCATCAACGAGCCCCGCGGGGCGCATTCCCCGGCGGCGCACCACACCCGCCACGTCCATATCCGGTGCCGAGGCGACCGCAGCAAGTGCGCTGCGGCCCACATTTCCGTAACCGATCACTGCAACTCGTACGTTCCCCATGCCTCTCCCACCATCCCCTCACAGGTCAAATCCATGACACCAACACCCTCAACCATCAAGGACCGACAATCAACATTCTATCTCCCAACTGCAAACCCTGTTTCTCCCCGTCCGCCAGGCCGTTCCTGACCCCCACAACAATATTGTAGTGATTGGGCATATGCGTGGGATCAAATCCGGCAAGACGTCCTGAAGCAGGTCCCACCCGCACCCGGTCCCCTGCGAGAGCGACTCCCCCCTCATCGATCTCCACAAAGGCCAGGTAGGCGATTCTATCCACCTGGTCTCCCGGCCGGGGATCTTCATCCGTCAGGATCACCTCGTGGATTTCCCCGTGTCGCAGGGCCCGGGAAGGCTGTGGAATAAGGCACAAGGTGCGGTCATCCCAGCATCCTCGCAGCACGGCCACGACCTCCCCCGTAACGGGTCTTCGCTCAACGAAGGGGACAATCGGCAGACCGCCCTCAACGTACGGATCTTTCGAATCCACAGAAACCATCTCCTCACGCCGGGAGAACCTTGCAGGGCTCGGTATCCCGGATTCCGACGAAGCAGGAGCAGAAAACGTTGCCATGAAGCAGATGCAGACAGATCCAGAACTCGTTGCGCCATGGGGTCACAATGATCCCCCGCAATCGAGACCCTACCTATCTCCGATCTCACCATCTCTCGCCATCCGATCAAATGGTCCTGTTCGGTGGCGACATTGGTCAACACCTGTCTCCTTATTTTTCTACCTGCAACATCATATCCCTCTTCCCTCTTGCCTGCTGTATCGCCATGCTAAGCTAGGGAAAAGGTCAAGACAGGGGGACGAAAATGGGAACAGGCATGTTGGCTCCGGTGAGGTAGGTATTGTGAAGAGAGGGTCAGTCCGTTCCTGCAAACTCAATCAAACCCGAGTCAGGGGCTGACAAATGAACTGAGTATGTTGAATCGTGACAGGGGCCAGAATATGATAAAGGCTCGTCCTCTTACGCTCTCCGTATCTACCGGACCGAAGTATCGCGAATCCAGGCTGTTGGCACGATTGTCCCCCATCACAAATATTGTGCCCTCCGGCACCTGATGAGTCGGGATCGTATCACTGCTGGCAGAGATCACGAAGCTCTCACGGACCAGGCTGCCATCAAGAAAAACGTCCCCGTTCCGAACTTCAATCTTCTGGCCATCCACAGCCACCACCCGCTTGACAAGATTCCTGCCATCAACGCCAGGCTCCCTGAACACGATCACTTCACCTGGGGATGGATCACGGAACCGATAGACCAGTTTGTTGACAAGGAGTCTCTCGCCCTCAAACAGGGACGGTTCCATGGAGGGACCGTAGACGAGGTACGTCTCCACGAGGTAACCGCGTATGATCAGGGCAAGAAGCAGAGCCAGAATGAGAGTCTGGGCTACTTCTCGAAACAGATCCTTCACATCTGCACCTGTAGGCCCCACAGCTTCTTCCTGGCAACCCTCATGATCCTCCATCAGTATGATCAGCCCTTTCCACGGTCACAACAACTCCATTCTACCACTAACCCCGGAACAGGTTAACCACAGACCGTCAGATGGTCAATATTGAGTTCATCTGCACGTCCTTCACCGACACAATCCCCTCTCGTCGCGGACAATTGGCCTGGAGACATTCGTCCCACCCTCGATCCGGTGCAGGAGGTACAAGGATGCCGCGTAACCCTTCTCCCTCCCCGCCACCTAGCGTATCCGTTCCGATCGGGACGCAAACTCGACCCAGACCGGAAGGACCTCGAAGACCGGGCGCGAACAATGCTATTAGCCTCTTTGATAAGGAGCGATCCCATGAAATCTGAAGGCCAACACATCGTCTTGCTCGCCAGAGACCTGGCTCCCCAGTTGATCGAACTGAGAAGATTTTTTCACCAACACCCCGAACTGAGCCGGGAAGAACACCTCACCACGCAGAAAATAAAGGATGCCCTCGCGGATCTCGGGATAGAGATTGCAGATCTCAATCTGGAGACAGGCGTTTGCGGCCGCATTTCTTCTGGAGAGGGGAGAATCGTGGCCCTGCGGGCTGACATTGACGCCCTCCCCCTGCAGGAAAAAACCGGCCTGCCCTTTGCCTCCCGCACCGAAGGCTGCATGCACGCTTGTGGACACGACAGCCACATCACCTGGTTACTCGGGGCTGCGATGATCCTTACCCAAATGAAGGAGAAATTCACTGGGGAAGTACGTCTCATCTTTCAACCGGCCGAGGAACGTACCAACGGGGCACAAGATATGATCGCCGCTGGCGCCCTGGAGGGCGTTGACATGATCTTTGGCGCCCACAACAAACCCGACCTCCCTGCCGACACCGTCGCCATTGCTCCGGGTTACCTGATGGCCTCGGTAGCCGGTTTCAAGATCACCGTCACCGGTCGTGGAGGGCACGGAGCCATACCACACCTGACCCGGGATCCCATGCCGGTAGCCGGGGCAATACTGACCGGGCTACAGTCCATCGTCGCTCGCAACGTCGATCCCCTGGAATCAGCCGTCATTTCTGTGGGAAGCATCACGGGAGGAACCGCAGGCAACATCATACCAGGCGAAGTCACCATCACAGGCACCGTCCGCGCCTACACTCCCGAGGTGCAGGCATTGATCACCCGGCGACTCCAAACCCTGGCATCGGCCACAGCCATGGCCTTCGATTGCACGGCAGAATGCACCGGGCCCACGTTCAGACTTCCACCCGTGGACAACGACCCAGAAGCAACAAGAATTGCCCGCACCTCCACAGAAAAGATTCTCGGCAGCGACAGGGTCGTCGATGCCGTCCCCGTGCTGGCTTCGGAGGATTTCTCCCTGTACCAGGAGCGTACGCCTGGCTGTTTCATGTGGATCGGAAGCGACAGTCCTGACAAGGGCTGGCATCATCCCGAGTTCACGGTAAATGAAGACTGTCTCCCTGTAGGAGCAGCTGTCCTCGCCGCAGCCGCCCTCGAGGCACTAAGAGAGCTGAACTCAGGCTCGTAGACAGATGCAACCATCAGAGCGTAAGGAGGCGTTGCGTACGGATCACTGCGATCTTGCTGCCAGCCATGAACTGCACTCCCTGGAGTGGGGCCGATTATCGATCCGCTGACGTACTTCTGACGCCATCGATCTAGGACCGTGAATGCTCTCGCTTCAACACAACAGACAACCTCGGGGACTCAAAATGGACATCACGCTCAATGGGCAGCCCCAGGGGGCCGCGGATGGATTCCAGCTCCTTGAGTGAGAAATACCCCAGCTCGGGATAATGACCTACGACGTAGCCGAAGAAGGTATCCTGCCCGTCGAACTCCAGGACGTACCAGGTCCAACCGGAATCGGGCGTGAAGAATCGTGCGTGGACCCGGGGATCCTCATCTCCCTCCGTAGCATACAGCTCGGGGATCTGCTCACGCAGCTCTTCTGTCATGAGATTCGACACGATCCCTCCTCCCCCCTACGCCCATTCCCCTTGAATTACATTTATTTACATCTTAGCGCAAAGATCAAACGTGTTCAAGCCCCGACGATCACCGTGGGGAGAAGGGAGATATAGAGCGCATCTGATATCCAGGGGTTACAGATCAAGCCTCCCCTTTCACGTATTTTTGGGTCCACGGACAGGCCGCAATACACATCCCACAAACCGTGTGAGCAGAGCCCAGCTTTTCGGACAGGTCCTCAGCAAAAGCGCTGCACGCGTGAACGTCGACCAGATCGTCCCTGGACAGACCAACCGTCCAGTTCCGCCCCTTCGGAGCCTCTGCAGGACACGCCCGCACACAACGCATGCACTCCCCGCATCGGGAATGATCAACGGGTGCCCCAGTGTCGAGCTCTGCATCGGTCAGTACGGTTCCCAACCTGACAGCTGACCCGTACTGCTCGGTTATGAGCAGGGCATTCTTGCCGATCCACCCCATTCCTGCGCGAGTCGCAACGGTCTTGTGGGGCAAGGCCGTACTCAACGTCTGAGGATCAAAGTCCATGCCTGTGGGCGGCAACGGAATCGCCTCGAAACCCCAGGTCCTGAGCGCATCCGCAACAACCCCTGACAGGTATGCCAGCTGCTCATTTAACCGCTCATACTCCCATACGTACGCCTCGGAAGGTCCCTTGTAAATGCTAGCTGCGATTCGGGCATCAAGGACAGCTGCAAGGGACACCCCCGTGGGCATGGATCGGCGAGGCTCCGCCGGTAGTTGGGTCAGATCAGCGAATCCCACCCATGCGGCACCTCGTGCCAGGGCCAGTTCTGACAGCTTTCTCTCAGCCGTTGTCACAATGATCACCGTCCCCTGTTGAAGTCCATCGTCTGCTTGCTAAATTTCGTGATGGAAGCACGGTATGCCTGCTAAGCTGACGTCTCACCAAGAACAGACATCTCGTCATACTCTGGGATCACATCCGTTCGATCCCCAGGATTCGAGGGCATCCTCATCCAGGGGCCGAACCCCTCAACCCTGCCTAATGACTGTTGTGCGCTGGGAAATGGCCCGACCCAGTCAGTCACTGAACCCGATCTGGATCAGGTGCCCCATGCCTTTGATCCAGAACAGTTGCCCCATCAAAGTCGTTTTCGTACAGCAGTTCCAATATGGGTTCAACATGTTCAGAGCTTTGTCTGACTGCCACGAGTACAATCAAGTACCTCCTCGCGCCTCGCGCCTCGCGATCTATCCGCCATGTTTAACCAAAGACCCTGTTCGATCGAGAGCCCTTAGAACCAGCATCGGACCGACAATCTCGAAAAATATGACGGACCCAAGGATCAGCGAAACCAGGAGATTCTCTGGTAACGGTAGGGTTTGCTCTGCTAGCAAAGAGAGTCCGATCGCAACTCCAGCCTGGGGTGTCAGGGCAAGTCCGACGGATTTTCTCTGTTCAGGAGCGATAGCAGAATGTCGGCCGGGAATAAGCGCGCAAAGTTCAGCCCCCAACCTGGAACCACCCACCTTACCCAAAAATCGCGCTGAGATGTAGACCAGGCCCAAAAGACCCAACCCTGGCAACACGGCCAGTTGCAACTTCATACCCGCCAGCGTCAAGAACACGACCAGTAACGGTGTATCGATTGTATGAAGGATTTCGTAGAACTTCCTGAAGTTGCGGGACAGATTTACAATGATCAGACCAGTAACCAAAGTAACGAGCAAATAGGAGACCTCAAGATGACGAGGCAAACCTACAGCCAGAAACATGACGGCCATAATCAAGACCTGGCGTTGCCGGAGAAGATTGACCCGGTTCACAACGGTCAGCCCAAGGGCACCCAGAACAACAGCCAGAAGCAAAGCCAGGCCCAGTTCCCTGCTCAACGATTCAAACAGGCTCCGGCCCTGGTCGACATTGAAGTAGTAGAGATTGAGGACGGTCGTAACGGCGGTAAACGCAACAATGCAAAAGAGATTGTCCAGGGCAACCAGGGACATGACAACCCTCGGGAATGACCCGCGGGTCCTGTTCTCGTTAATTACGTCCAGAATGCTACCGGGAGCGGTGGCCAGCGCAAGAACGCCGAGAATGAGTGCCAGAGGTAGATTACGTGATACCATGTACGTCAGGACAAAGACACACAGGATAGTGGTCAAGCCTTCACCCAGAAATAGCAGGCCAAAACTCCGCCATTTTCTCCGGAGAAAATGCCACCTCAACTCGCCGCCGATGGACAACCCGATCAGGCCCAGGGCAAAATCATTGACGGGCTGCAAAGCTGTCAGGTCTGCCTTGCTGATCAAGCCTGTGACCGAGGGTCCCATGATGATTCCGATCAGCAAGTAGCCCGTCACAGAGGGCAAGCCGAATCTATGGGCAACATGCCCCCCCAGAACACCGACAATCAGGATCACTCCCAGTACCAACAGAGCGTTCAAACGGGATTCCCCCATGGGATCGAGAATGGGTAAGATCTGACCTACTCCTGTATGATAGGGCAGATCGCCCATGAGGGCAATGCACCATGGCTACTGACCTTTGCATTGCGCATTGCCACTTGTCGATTTACTGTGAACCGTGCTACGATCACTCCATGATTGAAGGGGAGTAGCTAGGGTCAGATTGTGGGCCCTCGACCGACGTCAACCCGGCACATGCCCGTCTGTCGAGCTCAGGATGAGTAGGCGAGACCTTCGGACCATTCGTGGTCCGAAGGTCTCTTTGTTTGTGACAGGAGGAATCGAATTGGAATACCAGCTCCTTTACGGACTCAGCAACTTCACCATGCAGCACGCCATCATGCTGGCCATTGCCTGCACCCTTCTATACCTGGCGATCAGCAAAGGTTACGAACCGATGCTCCTTCTCCCTATCGGTTTCGGTGCGTTCCTGGCCAACATACCCCTCTCCGGAGCAACAGCCCCTGATGGATGGTTGAGTTTGATTTACCAGGCCGGGATTGCCACCGAGCTGTTCCCGATTCTCATCTTCATCGGCATCGGTGCGATGGTTGATTTCGAGCCACTCCTGAGCCAGCCCATCACGGCCCTGTTAGGTCTTGCAGCTCAGTTCGGAATCTTCGCCACAGCACTGATGGCACTGGCAGTAGGTTTCCCTGTGGGTGAGGCCGTCTCAATCGGCATCATCGGGGCCGCCGATGGCCCCACGTCCATCTATGTCTCCGCCAAACTCGCCCCCTCCCTCCTCGCTCCCATCTCCGTTGCCGCCTACTCGTACATGGCCCTGGTTCCAATCATCCAGCCACCAATCATCCGGCTCCTCACCAGCAAACAGGAGAGGCGCATTCCGGCCGTCGCTCCCGGGCGAAAAGTATCCCGCACGACCAGGCTGCTCTTCCCGATCGCCATCACACTGGCCGCCGGTATCATCGCACCCGTCAGCACCGAGCTCATAGGTGCCCTCATGTTTGGCAACCTCCTTCGCGAATCGAAGGTCGTTGACCGGCTGTCCGCATCTGCCCAAAATGAACTATCTAACCTGGTCACCATCCTCCTTGGGATTGCCGTGGGTTCGACCATGACGGCCTCCGCCTTTCTCCGTCCCGAGGCACTGCTGATCCTGAGCATGGGATTGATCGCCTTCGCCCTCGATACGGCAGCCGGGGTGCTCTTCGCCAAGTTCCTGAACCTCTTCCTGGGGGTGAAGATCAACCCCATGATCGGGGCCGCGGGAATCTCTGCTTTCCCCATGTCTGCCCGGGTCGTGCACATGATGGGACTCAAAGAAGACCGACAGAATTTCCTCCTGATGCAGGCCACCGGAGCGAACGTGGCAGGGCAAGTAGGCTTCATCATCGCCGGCAGTATCCTTCTCACCGTGGCTCTCGCATTGGGCTACTGAGTGCAAAAATAACGGTCGACGATAGGAGAAGCTGCCGGCCAGGGTATGCACACACTAGGAACTCCTGCACATTGCACGTATGCTGAGGCACCCAGGGCACCCTGGAGCCGGTTAAACAGGGGCCCAGTGGACACCCTCCCAGTTCGGCTCACTAGAACGAGTCGCACCACATCTGCAGAACGCATCCTCTCAACACTGAAACAGCCGGGCCATCATGCGCCCGGCTGCAACTGAGATCCTGGATCCTAGATCTTCCTCCGGCCGTACCGGCCGTTCAGATATGCCCCCTACAGCAAGCAGTTGAACAGGAGTTTGTAGGTTCCGTGGGTCTGCGCCCGGTGCTGACACCGGAAACCGATCAGCACCACATCTCCATCACCCTGGCTAACGCGAATCATGGCCGGCCTGCCAGCAATCCTGTCCTCTCCGACCAGTTTCCCGCTCTGCAGAAGGTTCTGCCTGGGGTATCTCGCGATCACCTCATACTTCTCAGCGTGTACCGTCTCGCAGATCTCAAAGACCGCGCTATCCCAGCTGAACACCAGGGAGTCCTCGGGCATTCCATAGCCCAGAGGATGAGACGAGTTAACCTGGCAATGTAGCGTGGATCCGTGGGTGTAGTACTCCCTGGGAGCCATTCCCGCCACAGTGTTTTCGACCCTGAGATCGCAGGCTTCAACGGCCACTGACCACGCCTGGTCAAAGGCAAGAAGTCGCCCTCCGTCCTGCACAAACTCTCCGAGGGCCCTCACCCCCGCCTCACCCATTCCGCTACGGTACTCCGGCGGAACCGTGTCTTGCAGCCACTTCAGGTGGCGAGCCCCTGCGTCATTGCCGGCCCGATCCACATCCACGATCATGTGCTCAGGATCACTGGGGATGATGATGACGTCAAACCCCTCTCGCAACGATCCCGCCCTGATATCCTCGTCCATCAACGTCGTGTAAGGGAACCCAAACTGATCGAACACATACCGAGTCCACCCCTCATCGGCATTCCCACCCCAGTAGCGCTGATACATCCCAATGCGGCGGGCTCTTGCGGGCACCAGGTCCACCTCAGGCTGCGACAAAAGCCCGTGAAAGGGCACACCGAGATCCTCGGTTATCCCAGCCAGGACCCTGTCCACCCCTTCGCCAGCAGGCACGACAAAGGAACCTGCGGGGAAGGCTTCACCTGGAGCTTCGAGGGGCTCTTCCGCCCGGAAGACCTCGTGACCATCTCGCAGAAGACGGTTCACCGCGGCGTAGGCATCGTTCAGCCGCCCGTCAAGGACGTAGGCGTGGGCATCGGCTGGTATCTCGCCACCCACAGGGCTAACCCTGGTGACAACCGCAAATTCGCCCTCGAACTCCCGCTCCACCGGCGTCACCGAGACGCCCATGTACTCGGCAACGGTATCCGATGCTGTGTCAAAGACCGCGGGAGACCCATCTGGTTGACGAGTCCAGTAGCCGTCAGGGTGAAGGGTCCTGTCCAGAAGGGTCCGGATCAAGCCCATCTTCGGCTGAGCGACAGGCACCACGTACGTTCCCACCGGGTAGATCCGCCCCCCGGCTTCGAAATCCTTCTCAGCCATCCTGACCTGGATTCCCTGGTTGACCAGGATGGTCACCAGTTTATCTCGGGTCAAAGGATCGTGCTGCCGGGCATCAATGACGAACGCATACCTGTCGGACGCTCGGCCGCGCTCGGTCTGACGCCTGGCCTTGTTGTAGGCATTGCGAAGAACCGTTTCCCGGTGATGAGCGCACAGATCAAGCAGGGCCCACGCGGCAATCTTCTTCTGCTCCACGATATCTCGAAGACGCCACCAACCGCCCTCCCAGGGACTTGGGAAGTTCGTCTGTGCCTCGTACTCGGGCAGGGTCTTTGGGCCTGCCCCTCTCAACTGCTCCGGGTGAATGTACAGAGGAGAAGCCAGCTTTGCACTGGCAGACTCTGTCAACATCCCCGCTATGTTGTGATACGCGGTAATCCAGTGAAACCCCAGGTGTCCCCAGCCGGGAAACTGGGCTGCATTGAGGATTCCTTTCTTCTCACCCTCCTCCAACTTGTAGGCCATGTGAGCACCAAACCATGAATGCTCCCGCCAGATGAGGGGATCGGCGTAAGGATGGATGGGATCGCAATAGGGCGCCACGTAGAACCGGGCCCCATAGCTGCCCATGTGATGATGATCCTGGTAGGCCTGGGGTTTCCATTGCCGGAACAGGATCTCACCCACGTACCTGGACTCGGGGATGTTGAGCATGAAGGCATCCCGGTTGTTGTCGTGCCCCGCGTACTTATGGTAGAGCTGCGGCAGGCGGCACCCCTCGTACTCGGTCCCCAGGTTCTCCTCGTACCAGTCTGCAACCATCAGCTGACCGTCGGGGTTGAAACAGGGCACCATCAAGAAGATGACGTTTTCCAGGATTTTCAGGGTGGATTCCGAGCTGTCCGATAGAAGGTCGTGAGCCAACTCCGGGGCCATCTGGGTACCACCGATCTCCGTTGCATGCATGCTCATGGTCTGACATACAACGGCGCGTCCCTCCCGGATCAGCTCGCTCACCGTCTCATCCGCAAGACCCTCCGGATCGCTGATCTGGGCATTGACCTGGCGGAGATGATCGAGATCCCCAAGATTGTCCGGTGAGGAGATGATGGTCAGAAGAAAGGGATTGCCCTCCGTGGTTTCCCCCATGTTGATGACCTTGATCCGGTCAGACTCCGATTCCAGGCGATAGAAGTAGTCCACGATATCGTTCCAGCGAGCGATCTTTCGGTCACTGCCCAGCTGGTAGCCGAAAAATTCCTCAGGTGCCGTGATAATGGTCATTGAACATCTTCCCTTCCATTGTTCCCGGGAAAAGGCCTCTGCCTCAAATGGCCCGATACCGTTTCTTTTGACACGGCAAAGGGAAAAACCTGCAGAGATCCACAATGTCAGGACCTCATATCGCCACCCCCGTGGGACAAGATATGGACGAGGTGGGTCCATGGAATACATGCCGAGAAGAGTCTACGTCGAGGAAGATGCCCTCGCACACCCCCTGGGCAAGAGGATCCTGGATCAGCTCCGGGACGAGGGAATCACAGACATAAAGAGTACGGGATCACACAACAGGGTCACCGGGATCCCGGGGACGACCCCGCAACAGGCCTTCCGCGAGGGCAAGGGAACCCTCGTGGTGGGCGTGAAGCGGTCACTGGAATTCCAATCGTGCAAACCCTCCGCCCATTACCAGCTTCCCCTCGTGACGGGTTGCCCGGGCATGTGCCAGTACTGCTACCTCAACACGCACTTCGGCAAGAAACCCTACGTCCGAATCTATGTCAACACCAAGGAGATCCTCGACCGGGCAGATCGGTATGCTCAGAAGCGAAAGCCAGAGGAAACCCTCTTTGAAGGTGCTGCCACCTCAGACCCCCTCAGCGTCGAGAAGTACACAGGGGCCCTACGTGAAGCCGTGGAGTTTGCGGCGGCAAACCCGCTGGTCCGGTTCCGCTTTGTGACCAAGTACACCTCGG
The DNA here is from genome assembly GCA_007128555.1 of Clostridia bacterium. The sequence goes on from SKXF01000399.1 coordinate 11,499, forward strand.
TGGAGTCCCTTCTCAATGTGAAGCACGCAGGGCGCACAGAGTTCCGATTCAGCATCAACACCAGGGGTGTGATCCAGCGATTTGAGCACCGGACCCCTTCACTACAAGAGCGTCTCAACGCAGCTGTGAAGGTACAGGCCGCAGGCTATCCGCTGGGGTTCCTCGTAGCGCCGATCATGGCGGACACAGGCTGGCAGGATGACTATTCGGAACTACTCCAGACGCTGGGTGAGCAGGTCCACGGCCCCTTCACCCTGGAACTGATAACCCATCGGTACACCAACTCCGCCCGGAACCGCATCCTCGAGGTCTTTCCACGGACCCAGTTGGACATGGATGACGAATGCCGGCGGTACAAGTACGGTCAGTTCGGCTATGGAAAATACGTCTATCCCCAGCCTGTGATGAAACGGATCGAGGAATGGTTTCGAACCAGAATCAATGACGTGCTGCCAGATGCGTCAGTGCAGTACCTCGTCTGACCTTTCCGGTCAGCTGCACATAGAACCTGCAGATATAACGAAACCAGGCGTCAGACCCCCTCCGGCGTACTGCCCCTGTCCTTGGCACACCGCCCCCGGTGACGATGTTTCCCGCGCCCCGAAGCAGCACGCACCACATCCTCACCACCACACTCGGAA
>SKXF01000451.1 GCA_007128555.1 Clostridia bacterium
GGCTGGGCCCGGGAGAAGGTCATGCCACCGGCGAGGATGTCCTACAAGGATGCGATCCTTGCCTGGCCCGGCAGGAAGGATGAGCAGTAGAGGAATCGGGACCCTGTACAGGTGTGTTAAGGCGACGACCGGGCGGACGGTTGGCGCGAGATGGTTGGAAAGGTAGGGCCCGGGACCCCGGGTGTCTGCGGGGTTCCCGGGTCATTTTCGTTGCCTGTCACCTGCTGTGGTTGTGGGCCATGGGGTCCAGGGCATCGATCTGCTCTACGAGTCCGAAGCACCGGTTGTCTCGAGGAGTCTACGTGCGTTACCCTCCATGACCAGGTGTCTCTCCTGGGTCGTGATCTCCATCTGCTGCAGTGCGGCCAGCGCCCGTTTCATGTCGCCAATCTGGTGCGGGTAATCCGAGCCGAGCAGCATCTGCTTTGCACCCATGGCTCCTCGCACGAACTGCAGAGCCCTGGGATCAAAGGCCACGGTGTCATAGTAGATCCTGGCCAGGTATGACGAGGGTGGGCTTGGGATCAGGTCCCAGATCTCTGGGTAGACCCGGTAACCGCGGTCCAACCGTTCTGCCACGTAGGGCAGGGTGCCGCCGAGATGTGATGCGATCAGCCGGAGGTTCGGGTGCCGCTCCAGTACCCCGGCGAAGATGAGACGCGAAATTGCCGTGGTTGTGTCGAATAGAAAGCCCAGCAGAGGCACCAGCCGGTAGTCGGCAAGGGGGCCGTGATCGTGGGGAGTCGTAGGGTGGATGAACAGGGTTGCCCTGAGCTCTTCTGCTGCCGCGAAGATGGGAGCGAAGGAGGGATGGTCGAGATTCCGCCCGCCGACGTTAGTGAACAGGGTGGCTCCCCCCAGGCCGAGATGGGTCACGGCGTGGCGCAGCTCATCGACAGCGGCCTCCGGGTCCTGCAGGGGCAGGGCGGCAAAGGCAAAGAACTGCCCGGGGTGATCCCGGCACAGGGTGGAGAAATCTTCGTTGACGGCCCGGGCAAGTTCAGCGCCTGCGGCGGGCTCCTCGATGTGAACCCCGGGTGTTGTCAGGCTGAGGATATGGGAGTCCATCCCCGCCTTTTCCATGTCAGCGATCCGGGCATCAAGTTCGCGGTGTCCGGGTACCAGTATGTTGTAGTCGCCGGCATAGCTCAGGATTGGATCCGCGCCGCTGCCCCTTGACAGTTCCGCTTTGAACGTGCCCGTGCCCAGGGCTTCCAGGTAGGCGGCCGGGTAGAAGTGATTGTGTACGTCAATGCCCATCGGTTATTCCCTCCTGGATGATGCAAGTTTCACCTGCATTGGGAGGGTTTCGGCTGAAGATGCTGAAATCCTTCCTATCCTGGTATCATCGGTCCGTTGCTGTTGGATGCGGTTTCGTGCTGAGGGCGCCTGGGTGTCCCAGGTTGCGCGCTGAGCGACCCGTGACCCGGAGGGATGTCACTTGTCTGTTGGCCGAACCCCCAAGGGTGGGCACCACTGGGCGTGCCACGGGTGATGAACGGGAGATATGGAGGGAGTGGGCGGTATGGAAGATGCGAACCTGCTGACCGAAGTCGCGGTGACGGTCGCCGTGTGCGATCGCTCACAATACGGAAGTCCCATGGTATCACAGTTTGGCCTGTCTCTGTTGGTCGATTGCAGCTGGGAGAACGGTTCTGCGACGCGGATTCTATTCGATACAGGGTGGGATGGCGAGGTCCTTTTGCGAAATCTGGCGGATCTGCGAGTGCCTGTGGATAGCATCGATAAGGTGGTCCTGTCCCACGCGCACTACGATCACACAGGAGGACTCGAGGGCCTGATCCGGGCCGAAGGTGCCAGGTTTCAGCTGATTGCCCATCCAGATATCACCCGCAGGGTCTTCAGTGGTGGATCGGAACTGAAGTTCATTGGATTGGACACGGAAACGTTGTCGCTGCTGCCTTCGCGCCATCTTGTTCTCATCAGGGAGGCCGTTGAGATCGCTCCTTTCGTGTGGACCACGGGCACCATTCCGAGGTGGTCCGAGTTTGAGGAGCCGGAGGAAGACGTTTACGTGTTGACGGACGAGGGCAGGCTGGTCCCGGATCCCGAACTGGATGACATGGCTCTTGTTTTTCGAGTCGGAGGCGATCGCCTGGTTGTGCTGACTGGTTGCAGCCATGCAGGGATCGTCAACACCATCGAAAGGGCCATCGAGGTCGGAGGATCTAACCGCATAGGTGGGGTGGTGGGCGGCTTTCACCTGCTGGACAAGGCGTTGGACGTCCAGCGAAAGACCGTGGAGACCTTGAACGACTTCAACATGGAGTCCGTCTGTTCGGGCCACTGCACCGGATGGCGCGCTGAAGACATGTTCCAGGACGTCTTCGGTGAAGCCTTCTCGAGACTGTACACGGGAGATCGGTTCGTGTTCCGGGATACGAAGGATGAGTAGAAGCAGGGTGTGACCGGAGAATCTTGTGCATCGTGGCTTGAGACTACGAAGGCGAGTCCCCTGGGAGATGCAACCTGGGTCGGCTCACCTTAGCCGCGAGGAGAGGGGATGTTTTTCCATGGATTTCTGGGATGTTGTCAGGGGTCGCCGGAGCATTCGAGCCTATGAAGAGCGCCCTGTGGACGAGGAACTGGTTCGGAGGATCATCAGCGCCGCGCGCTGGGCGCCATCCGGGGGGAACTGCCAGCCCTGGCGGTTCTACGCCGTATTTGATCCTGTCAAAAGAGAGGCCCTGGTCCGGTGCACCTTCAACAGCAATCTTCCGGGTCACCCACCCCAGGCGTGGCTCCGGGAGGCACCGGTGCTGATCCTGGTGTGCATGGATCGGAGAAAGACGACCCAGCGCTACGATCGTTGGGGACGGGAGTATCTCGCCCCCCAGGACTGCGCAGCTGCTGTTGAGAACATGTTGCTGGCGGCGGTGGCCCTCGGACTGGGAGGTTGCTGGGTCGGAGGACTGAACATGTGGGATGCCAGCGAGGCATTTGACCTTCCTGCCCATCTCGAGCCCTTCTGTGTCGTTGCTGTTGGTTATCCGAAGGAGGTCCCAGAACCGAGGCCCAGGTTGGACCTGGATGAGATCTACACCCGCATTTGATTGGACAGGTGCCCATTTCGCTGGGATGCCTTCTGAGGATTGACGACGAACCCATTCCTTGCCTCGGCTGTCCTGTGAGAGTACCCCGTTCCAGGTAACGGCCAACCCCTGACCCGTCTGGGGATCAGGTCGTAGCGACGAGCACTTGAGCTATCCACCTGGGACCAGGTACTCTTACCCGCGGGTGGAGAGTCACCCAA
>SKXF01000032.1 GCA_007128555.1 Clostridia bacterium
CGCTCCCCCCTGGTGGGCAGGACCCTCCGGGAAATGGCGGTCCGCAGTCGACACCGCTTCCAGGTGCTGGCCCTGGCACACCACGAACACAACATCACCGAACGCATCGCCGACGTCCGCCTGAAAGGTGGTGACGTCCTGCTGGTCCTGTGTGAACCAGACATCATCGAGGGGGTAGCCAATGACCTTGACCTGGTCCTGCTTGAGCAGGAGCCCCTGCCTGGGGGGCGACAGCAGGCCCGGCGAGCTGTGCTCGTGTTCGCTGCGATGATCGCGGTGGTCATTGCCGGGATCCTTCCCATTGAGGTGGCAGCCATGGGCGCTGCCGTGGCGATGGTCGTCTCGGGCTGTCTGCCCGTGAGACAGGTCTACCGGGCCATACCCTGGTCCATCATCGTGCTCCTGGGCACCATGACCGGCGTTGCGAAGGCCGTGCAGTACAGCGGCCTGACCACCGCCGCCGCATCGAGCATACTCAACCTGGTCGGAAACAGTCCGCTCCTGGTCATGACCACCCTGTTTGTCCTGTCCTGCGTTCTCGCCTCCCTGGTGACACCCCCTGCCGCCATCCTGCTCGTAGGTCCCCTGGTACTTGGTCTGTCGACGAACATGGGTGTCGATCCGCGGCCCTTTCTACTGATGGCAACCGTTGGCGCAAGTTCCCCCTTCCTGACCCCCTTCGGCCACCAGTCCAACGTTCTGGTCTTCAGCGCTGGAGGCTACCGCTTCATGGATTACCTGAAGGTCGGGCTGCCCCTGTGCCTGATCATTGTCGTGTGCTCCCTGGTGGTCGTTCCACTGCTGTGGTCCTTCTAGCTCCTCCTGGCTGCCCCACGGCCTGGGCGCCCCGGGACCCACCTCCCATCGAGGGCCGAAGATGGGAGAACCCCCGTTTACTGGGGGCGAAGGGGAGGGTATACTGGGAGTCAAAGGGTAGGGGGCGAATTCGGCACTTATGGCCAGAACCTGGCTTTCTCTTCTGACAATCCTTCTGCTGCTGGCCCTGACGGTCTATGCTGCGACCATACGGTCGGACCCTCCTGAAATGGACGCACTACCCCGGCAAACGGCACAGGCCATGAGGCCCCGGCCCCCGGACAGGCACCTCGTCGGAATCGCCTATCCTTCCGGGGAAGAACCCTTCATCCTGTCCTCGTTTGAAAACCTGCTTCCGGGAGACCCCGATCCCCTGGCCGAGATCACGGGCCCCATATCCGTTCTGACAGCAGAGCGCTGGTTGATCCGGGGTGGCGGAGATCCGTGGCGTTTCTTTATGAAACAGGGGAACGATCATCCCGGTCCCTTCGAGGTCCGAGAGGTGGCGGACGCGCTGGACAGCGACGACCGGATCGGATGGCTCATCGCTGAGGACTACGAGGCGGAAGCCGAATCGGTCACCTTCCGTCCCTATGTTCCGCCCTGGGATCCCGTAGCTGAGCTTCGGTCACTCCTTCTCGGCTCCCTACTCCCCGGGCCCACCGTCACGCATCCCTCCCGGCCCCCATCAATCCGCGACGATGCCACGTATCGGATACCGGTGCAAGATCCGTGGCATAGCGTACTGCAGGACAACCCGGTGATCATCGCCCTGGTCGAGCCGGTTCCGGAAGACGATCCGCCCCACACGGGCATCTACACGGGCAGGGGCTCCCACGACGTGGCGGCGTTGGCGGTCATGAGCTTCCTCGATCACCACGACATGCCCTGGCGTGAGTTCGATGAGACAACGCCCCAGACCGGGAGCCTCGGGGACGATTTCGACCTTGTATGGTTTCCAGGCGGCTTCAGCGAGGAATACCGCTGGTACGTGCAGGGCCACGAACAGATCCGCGATTTTGTCTCCAAAGGCGGTGGCTTCATCGGGGCCTGCGCCGGCGCCTACTACGCGTCGGCAAGCATGCTGTGGCAGGATGGCGATGGGAGCGACTACCCCCTGAACCTGTTCGAGGGGGTAGCGATCGGCCCTATAGGGACCCCGGTCTACTGGGGCCAGCCAGCGCCCCTCCTCCTCACCGACCAGCCGGCAAACAGCGGCCTGGATCCCGCTGTCAACGTGTACTACCTGGACGGACCCTATTTCTCCGCCGGCCCCGACCAGGCCATTGAGATCCTGGCACAGTACGAGGCCAACGCCGAGGCAGCGGTGATCAGCTTCCAATACGGAGAGGGCACCGTCCTGCTCATGGGACCCCACCCGGAACTGGGATATGACGCGGAGGCGGGTGTGTTTGATGTCGATGGGGGGAGCGGAGCCCAGTGGCCCTGGCTTCACGCCATGTTCCGATCCCTGTTCGTCCCGTGATCCTGCTCGATGACGTCGGCCAGGTAACGCACCACCAGGCCGCCCGCCCCGGAGACATCCTCGGTGTGCAGGTAGTGATTGGCGGTGCGGTCAAAGAGGATGTTCGCCGAGGCATCGAACTCCTCATCCTCTGCCCAGAGGATCACCGTTACGGGAAACCGGGGCAGAAAGGGCACCCTGGCTCCCACGTCCCCGATGTCCAGGAGCTCACCGCCCAGGTTCAGGCAGGCTTTCCTCACGGTGCCGAGGTTCTCCTGGACGGCCAGTCCTGCGAGCCGTGATATGGTGTACCGGGCAAAGGCCTGGTGAAAGGTCCTGCCCCCTTCCAGTTCGCGAAAGGACACCATGTCGCCGGAAGGCTCGGTTCCGTCCGCCCTGCCCAGGTAGTTCAACACGATCAGCTCCCACGTCCACGGCAGGCGAAGATCCGTGGGCCTGAAGGTTACCCTCCCGTCGGGAAACCTCACCTCGAGCTCCTCGCCAAGGCTGGTGAGGATGATGGCCGACGCCTCAGCATCATACCGCCCCCCGGAGTGGCGGGCCATGTCCCGGGGATCTGCCTGGATGAAAGCGGCCAGGCTCTGTTCAAAGGCCATCATGTACGGTCCCGGTTCTCCCTGCCTCTTCATGAAGGGCAGCACGCGCTCACCCCCTGGATGCTTGCTGGGCGCTCACCCAGCGCCGCCTTTCCCCGTTCAGGATATCCCTCCATGGGCCCATCCATGCCTCGTGGCGAACGACGGCCGTCCTGGACCATGGGATCTCCCCTCTGGGGCGACCCGGAAACCGCCACCGGGCAGATCGGGGCAACTCCGCTCGTCACGTTGGCAGATGAAGCACGGGTGCCCGCTGGGCACCGGGTACCGGGAAACGAGGGCCACCGCCCATCCGTCCCATCCCGTGTGCGACAGAAAAATCCACGTTGCAAACCCGCCCCGACCCCCCTCACCGGCGCATCAGGGTGGCCAGGTC
>SKXF01000140.1 GCA_007128555.1 Clostridia bacterium
ATTTAACTCTATGGAGGAGCTCGATGAGAGAGTTCAGCAGGTTTGTGATCTGGCCGCTGTGGCAGGGAAGCACCGGGGTGAGAAGGTTGAACTGGCACCTGTCCCCGTGGTCAATGAGGTGGTGGCTGGGAAGATCTTGAAGGATCCAACACGGATTGGCCTGGCAGAGAAAGTATCCCGTTTCAGCGATTACAATCGCCAGGTTCTCGAGTTTGGAGAGGACATCAGCAGCTCCAGCGTGGCCTATGGGGACAAGAAGACTCGCCTTTTGTTTTTCAACAGCGATGGGAGTTCAATTGATCAGGTAAAACTGGACATGGCCGGGGCGATCGTGGCCATTGCCACTCGGGGGGACAATACTCAGATGGGTCGGGTCTCCTTTGGCAGCTCCGATGATTACGGGGTGACTCGGGATCTTGAGGAGGATGTGGCCGAGGCCTGCAGGACTGCCTGCAGGATGCTGGAAGCGCCGGCCGCCCCGGGCGGCAAGTATACCGTGATTGCTGCTCCTGAGATGGCCGGTGTCTTTGCCCATGAGGCCTTTGGACACCTCAGTGAGGCCGATGACCTGATGGAAAACGAGCGCATGAGGTCGATCATGAAGCTGGGGCGGCAATTTGGGGGGGAGATTCTCAACATCTACGACACGGGACGGACCCGGGGGGCGCGAGGGTACCTGCCCTTTGATGACGAGGGTGTCCGGACCCAGAAGACGGACCTGATTCGCGAGGGCGTCCTGGTGGGTCGGCTTCACTCGCGCCAGTCGGCTGCGAAGATGGACGAAAAGCCCACGGGCAGTGCCCGTGCCCTGAACTACCGGTTTCCTCCGATCTGCCGGATGCGCAACACCTGCATTGAACCCGGAGAGGCGACGTTCGAGGACATGCTGCACGGTATCGATCGGGGCCTGTATGTGGTCACCCCCTACGGAGGACAGACCGATGACGAGATGTTCACCTTCATGGCCGGGAAGTCGTTTTTGATCGAGGACGGAAAACTGGGTCCGATGGTCCGAGACGTCACCCTGGCTGGAAACGTGTTTCAGACGCTAAAACAGATCGATATGGTCGGCAGCGAAATGTCCTGCCGCGACAGTGCCGGTGGATGTGGAAAGGGCGAGCAGTCTCCCCTTCCGACCAGCATGTGGGCTCCACACATCAGGATCAATGAAGTCGTCGTTGGGGGGGAAAGGTGATGAGACGAGATCCCCGTGAGGCGGAAAAGGTCCTTGAGATGGCATCAGCGAAAGCGGAGGCGGCTGAAGTCTGGTGCGTTGACTCAGAGCGCATTCCCGTCCGGTTCGAGGACAACAAGATGAAGATGCTGGAGCTATCCTCCAGCACCGGAATGGCCCTGAGGGTCATTGCCGGGGGACGAATCGGTTTTGCCGCCAGCACCAAGGCGGGTGCAGGGACGGATCTGGTGAACAAGGCCCTTGCCACGGCTGAATTCGGGACCGAGGCGGATTTCGCCTTTGCGGAACCAGGTCAGTATCCAGCGATGGAGATTCACGATCCGGCGGTCGCAGCTCTGACCGCGGAGACCATGACTCGAACAGGGGGGGAGATCCTCGAAAAGATCCTCGCCTACGATCCTGAGATCCAGGCCAGTGTCTCTTTGGACCGGGGAGTTGGTCAGGTGCGCCTTCTCAGTAGCAGCGGGCTCGATCTGAAAAGAGAGAGCACCCATGCCAGTATTCTCTTGTGGACCACTCTGGTCGAGGGCGAGAGTCTTCTGCGCACCGGCGACATGGTTGGATCGAGATACCTCTATAAGGACCCTATGGAGATGGTGGACAGGACCGTGGAACAGATTGCCATAGGCAGAAAGGCGGCATCCATTGCCAGCGGCAAGTATCCCGTGGTGTTCAGCCCCTGGGCTTTGGGGGATATTCTCCGCCCGGTACTGGCCTGCGTGGACGGCGATGCTGTGTCCCGGGGCGTTTCTCCCTGGCGGGAGCGTAGGGGGGAGCACCTTGCTGATGAGCGGCTCAGTATCTACGATGACGGGCTGATGCAGGGTGGCCTGGGAACGGCTCCCTGGGATGATGAGGGGGTTGCCTCCCAGTGCACGCCGATCATAGAAGGCGGTGTTCTCAAGAGTTTCCTCCTTGACCTGCGCAACAGCGGGCGTCTGAATCTTCCTCCAACGGGAAACGGTGAGAGGGGTGGGCTCACCTCCGTTCCCGGCGTGGGAACGACCAACATCCGCGTTGAGCCGGGGGATACCTCCTACCGCGAGATGCTGGCATCTATTGATGAGGGGATCCTGGTACACCAGTTGATGGGCGCCTGGGGCTCCAATCCCTACGGCGGCCAGGTGAGTGGAAATATCGCCCTGGGATTCAAGATTGAAAAGGGTGAGCTCGTCGGCAGGGTGAAGGACTGCATGCTCTATCTGAATGCCTTCGAGGCCTGGCGTGACCAGCTGTCGGCCATCAGTTCTGAGGTCAGGCAGGTCCTATCGTACAGCTATCCCCACGTATTGATCGATGGGGTCAGTGTCTCCGCGGCAGATTGATGCATGTTGCCAGGGGCGGTGTGATGAGTGCTCGTCCGCCCCTGGCTGGCCTTGCTACCCTGTTCGGCTGCCAGCAGATAGCCCGGGATCTCTTGCCCGGGAGAGATGCTAGCGGCTCCCTACTCCCCCAGGCATAACATCTTTGCGTTCGCGGGCTGGTGACAGGTATCATCCTCGTCCGAGTGGTCTTTGCCACGCATCGAGAACATGATGTAGACATGCATCAGCGGGCACGCGGCAACCATGATCCAACCCAGGGAACCCGATCCCGCGGTGCCGGTGCCCAGGTACTGCAGGGCGAGTACCATGACCAGGCACCCGATGAGCATGATGCCCAGGTGAAGCGGTTTTTCACCGCTGCGTTCGCGGATGACACTCAATCCTCTCCTGCACCGTGCCGTGGTTCAGGCTACTCCGTCAAGGGGACATTTTTAAGGCGCATGGAGTTGAACACAACAGAGATGGAACTGACCGTCATGGCGACCATGGCAATCATCGGATTCAGAAGCCCCAGGGCGGCGACCGGAATAGCAATGGTATTGTAGATAGACGCCCAGAACAGGTTCTGACGGATGATTCTGAACGTGGAACGGCTCAGTCGAACCCCGGCAACCACTGCACTGAGTTTTCCGCGCACAAGGGTTATGTCGGCGGACTCGATGGCGATATCGGTTCCGGTCCCAATGGCGATGCCGACGTCGGCCTGTTTGAGAGCGGGAGCATCATTGATGCCGTCTCCCACCATGGCTACC
>SKXF01000220.1 GCA_007128555.1 Clostridia bacterium
ATGTTCCCCATCGTCATAACTATTCTTGTTGGCCTCATCATACCCCAGGCGGTCCCCCTGGTCGGAATGCTGATGCTGGGTAACTTGCTGAAAGAGTCCGGCGTCGTGGACAGACTTGCGAAGGCAGCGGCCAATGAGTTGATCAATATCGTGACCATTTTCCTTGCCCTGACCGTCGGTGCCAGCGCCTCGGCCGAACGGTTCTTCACCATCGAGTTTCTCTCAATCCTCGGCCTCGGTTTGGCTGCCTTTGCTGTCAGTACGGCTGCGGGTGTGTTACTCGCCAAGGTGGCAAACCTGTTCAACGGTGGGAAGATCAACCCTCTCATCGGTGCGGCGGGTGTCTCTGCCGTTCCCCAGGCGGCCCGGGTCGCACAACAGCTCGGCAGAGAGGAAGACCCCAACAACTATCTTTTGATGCACGCCATGGGACCGAATGTCGCAGGCGTGATTGGTTCAGCGGTTGCTGCCGGCGTTCTGTGGTCTTTACTGGGATAATCGCTGGGGTCGAAAAGGGATGGCTCGTGCCGGGCGGACTGCCTTCCGCTCGGCATTTTATGTGGTTGCACATCATCTCGGCCGGTGCCCGACCCTGGCTTCGACTTTGAGTCGTCGCTTCACGGGTTATCTATCCCAGGTGCCGTCGGCCCAATGCGCACGCGATGGGCAAGGATTCGAGTCCTATGCAGGGCCTGGCCAGGGGAGACACCCGCAGGGGAGCAGATCTGCTGGAGTAACATAGAGAAGTAGCTGCGCATTTGGCATTTAATGCTTGGTTCACCAGGGGGCCGATGGCCCCCTCTTGCTGCCGGAGCACAGGCGGTGAGTTTGAGCAGTCGATCTTGTTGAGACCCCGTTCGGAATCAGGGCAGATAATTCATGGGGTCCACGGGTTGCCCGTTGATGTAGACTCCAAAGTCCACATGGGCGCCCGTTGCCACTCCGCTTTGCCCGACCTCTGCCACTGCCTGTCCTTGGAGCACTGACTCGCCCGGGTTGACCAGGTTGCGAAGGTTGTGCGAGTAGCGGGTAATTGTGCCATCGGCGTGTTCGATCCGCACGGTGTTTCCGTACCCACCCTGCCAGCCGCTAAACACGACGGTGCCATCTGCGGCGGCGCCGATCGGTGTACCCTGCGATACCGCAATGTCTATGCCTTGATGGAAGTCGCGAGTGCCGTAGACGGGATGCTGGCGCCAGCCGAAGTACGATGTGATTATTCCGCTCACTGGCCAGGCGAAAGACAGCTCGCTTCCCGGATCGGCCGTCTCTGGCTGGCTACTGGTGGGTTCGGTACGGGGCTCGCTGGTTGAGGCAATGACAGCGGTGTTTTCGGGCGGCTTCCCCCCGGGGATGACCAGTTCCTGTCCGATCCTCAAGGTGTCTCCCGAGATCTCGTTTGCCTCTCTTATGCCGTCTTCATCGACACCATAAAGCTGGGCCAGATCCCACAGGGTATCTCCCCTTGCAACCTCATGGATTACTCCCTTGATAGACAGGATGGCCAGTCTCTGACCCACCTGCAAATTGTCAGGGTTGCTCAGATTGTTCATGTAAATGATAGTTTCGTCGTCGGTCCCGTGCATTTCAGAGATCTCCGAGAGAGTGTTCCCCTCGACCACCTCATGCTCTGTTAGCAGGGGTCTTTCTTCTTCGACAGGCTTCAGCACCTCCGATGCTTCAAGCACCCATACGTCATCCCCGTCCGCAGGTAGGTCGTGGAGGGTTATGATGCTTTGCCTCGGGGCGTATTCAGCCACCTCTTCCACAGGAATCTCTGTCGGATCGCTGAAGTAGAAATCGGTCAGAGCTACGCCTAGTACTATGCTTGTAATGAGGAAGGCCCGAATGATACGGGACCTTGTACTGGAATCACCGATGTTAGAGGCTCCTCTCACCCACACTAATGCTGTTCAGACACTAATTCATAACGAGGCTTCCGTCAACACTTCAACTGTCCTGAGCACATCTGGTCACTAACGAATAATGGGTGGGTCCGCATCTGGTGCGGACCCACCTGGCTTTCATGACAGACGCTACGTTGCCCTCAGTCCAGTACTTCGTGGATTACTGGCCATGCTTCAGGAGCCTCCTGGCCGAAGCGCCAGAATGCTACCCCCGCCAGCTCGTACTGGGTTACCAGGGACAGCCTCGCTCTCAGGCTGTTTTCATTTTCGAAGTAGACAATTCTCTGCACGCCGTCATCGGTCGTGTAGCGGAAAAAGGGAGTCAGGTAGGTTTCCGACCATTCGACGGTTGCCCCGTACTGTTGGGCCAGGCTCACGGCTGCCGGCCACCACCGGGATTGGGATCGGTGGGGTTGGTTGTTGTCCTCCCAGTCGTAGCCGTAAAATGGAGCGCCGAGGAGGATCTTGTCCGCCGACATGGTGGAGAGGGTGTATTTCACGACATTCTCCACCCAATTGACGGGTGCTACGGGACCTGGTGCCGCCGTGCTCCAGTGGAAGTCGTAGGCCATGGGCATCAGGTAGTGGACGTATCGTCCGAGAACGGGGTAGTCGAACGCTCCGGACCAGCCGTGTGCTGGATTGTCGACGACCTTTGCGGGCACGGCCATGGTGATGATGTAGTCCTTTGCCAGTCTTCGCCACAGAAGACCCATGAACTCATTCAGAGCCTCGCGATCCCGGGGATTTACGTCCTCAAAGTTGATGTTAACCCCGTCGTATCCGCGCTCCAGGACGGCCTCGATCGCATCGAGAGCTTTCTGGGTGTAGCGTGGATCGTTCAGGATCCGGTCAGACACGCTGGGGTTGAAGCTGTTGGTGATCCGGACAAGAACCACCTGGTCATCGCGGTTGCTCGCTTCAGAGAACAGGAACTCGCTGTCGTAGCCGCTCAGTTCCAGGTCGTCCTCGTCAAAGACGAAGCCGTACCCGGACGACATGATCACCATGTTGACCCGGGACCCGAAGCGGGACATGGTCTGGTAGGAGTCGCCTTTCGCTGCATCCGTACCGAGGTACCATCCCGCCACCATGTACTGGTGCCCGGGCGAATGGTCCGGATCCGGCTGGGGTGGGCTGAAGACTCCCTCTGTATCCAGCTCGTCGATCTGATCCATGAATCGTTCGAGCATGGTCGCGGCTTCAGCACGGGTAATGGGATCGTTGGGTGCGAAAATCCGGTTTGGATAGGTAGACCGCCCGATGACCAGCTGCTGCCGCACGGCTGCTGCGGCGGGCAGGGCCCATTGGGGTATCTGGTCTCCATCCTGGAAGAAGGGCGCTGCGAGAAATCG
>SKXF01000299.1 GCA_007128555.1 Clostridia bacterium
ACATATTGTGCCCGCCGTATCGATCATCTCATCCACAAGAATCGCTGTCTTGTCGCGGACATCTCCGATTATGTTCATGACTTCCGACACCCCGGGGAGGGGCCGATACTTGTCCACTATTGCAATCCTCGCTCCCAGGCGGCCAGCCATGTCGCGGGCCCTGGCCACTGCCCCAGCATCGGGGGCAACCACCACGACCTCATCTCCCAGGTCCAGGCTGCCGAAGTACGCTGAGAGGGTGGGAACTCCCGTGAGATGATCCACGGGTATGTCAAAGAACCCCTGGATCTGCCCGGCATGAAGATCAATGGTCAGGACCCGGGTGGCGCCGGCAGTCGTGATGAGGTTCGCCACCATCTTGGCTGTGATCGGCTCTCGCCCCCGGGTTTTCCGATCCTGGCGCCCATAGCCATAATACGGTATGACCGCCGTAATGCGCCGTGCAGAAGCTCGGCGAAGGGCATCGATGATGATCAGAAGTTCCATCAGGCTATCATTGACCGGGCCGCACGTCGGTTGAATGACGAAAGCATCGGTACCCCGGGCGTTCTCATCAATCATGACCCGAATCTCTCCGTCGCTGAATCGATCCACCACCATCTCTGCCAGCGGCACCCCCATCACCTCACTGATCGCTGCAGTCAGGGGTGGGTTGGCATTGCCCGCAAAGAGTTTCAGACTACCATGACTGTCACCCATCTGCCGTCAACTCCTCCCGTTTCCTCAGTCCCTGCGCAAGTACCGGCGAGCGGCGCCCTCCCTGTTCTCCTGGCGAGTACGCGCTACGGCCAAGCTATCGGGGGGAACATCCCTGTTGATGGTAGAGCCCGCTGCAACTAGCCCCCCCCTACCTACGGTAAGCGGGGCAATAAGGTTGCTGTTGCACCCGATAAAAGCCCCGTCACCCAGCACCGTGCGGTGCTTGTTCCGCCCATCGTAGTTCACCGTAATGGTACCTGCCCCCACGTTCACGCCCTCACCGACGTCAGCATCGCCCACGTAAGAGTGGTGGGGAATCTTACTGCCCTTGTCAATCCTGGAATTCTTGAGCTCGGCAAAATTGCCCACCTTCACCCCATCGGCAAGTTCATTGCCGGGCCTGAGATGCGCATAGGGACCCACAGTAACCCCATCACCCAGGGTACTCTCCGTGACAACCGAATGCCAGACCAAAACGTCGTCACCCAACCTGGCATTGATCAGGTGACTCATGGGCCCGATGGTGCACTGGGATCCGATGCGGCAACCCGTCTCGATGGTGGTGAACGGGTGGATCACCGTGTCACATCCAACCGTAACGCGAGGATATATCCACGTTGTGCTGGGATCCATCACCGTGACCCCACGATCCATCACATCTCCTATGATTCTATGCCGAAGTATGTCGGTAACCTCGGCCAGCTCCTGGCGGGTGTTGACCCCCAACACACTGCGAATGTCGATAGCCTGGACCGTCTGCACGGTCCTCCCCCTTTCGTGAAGAAGGGGAAAAACATCTGGCAGGTAGTACTCCCCCTGGACATTGTCCGGGCGGATCAGGGGTAGGGCCTCGAGCAAAGCTTCGACCCGGAAGCAGGCAATGGCGGTGTTGATCTCTTTAAGGGCAGCCTCGGCGTGGGAGGCATCCGCTTCCTCCACGATGTTAACAAGATCGCCGTTTTCGTCACGCACCACTCGCCCAAGCCCCGTCGGGTCATCCATCACTGCGGTCAACAGCGTGGCTGCTGCACCACTCTCACGGTGCCTACGCATCAGGCGGCTCAGCATGTCTGCCGTGACCAGGGGAACGTCTCCGTTTACGACCAGGACATCACGGCAATCAGCGAGACTCTCCGACGCAGAACTTACCGCATGTCCGGTTCCTCTTTGTTCCTCCTGGTGAACGTAATCCGCGGCATCCCCAAGGGTTGCGCGCACCCGTTCTCCCTGGTATCCGATCACCACCGTAGGACGGTCAATCCCTGCCTCACGAAGAGCATCCACGACCAGGGACACCATCGGTACACCCATGATCGGGTGCAGAACCTTCAGGAGCCCAGATTTCATTCGCGTACCATGCCCCGCCGCCAGGATCAACCCCGCAAAACCTGACATATACCCCCCACCTCTCCCTACTACCCTATTTGACACCGATTATCAAGGTGTCTGCAAGCGAGCACGAGGTCCTTGATGGACCCCGCACTCGCACCTGATTTCAGTCCGCCCGTCGCTGCATAGCAGTACGATACTCGCGTCGCCCCTCGTTCACCGCCGTTTCATACACCCGCATAAGCTCTTCCTGGATATACTGGCGAGTCTGCGAGGTGACCGGATGAGCAATATCCAGGTGATCACCTCCAGGAAGTCGCCTGCTCGGCATTGACATAAAGATCTCTCGGTCGCGACCCTCTACTAGCTTGACCTCATGGACCACAAAACACTCATCAAAGGTCAGTGACGCTATGGCCCTGGTGCGACCCCCAGCCTCCGTACAACGCATGCGAACTTCGGTGATATTCACCATCCTCCCCCCCCTCGGGCCATGTCCATTACTACCATTCTATGACAGACATGTAAATTCCTGCCTGGAAAGGGGCAAATTCACACGGTGTGGGCGGTGGAGCGAACCTCCACATGGCGTCCGTCCGAGGAGAAGGTCACCTCCGCCAGGGACTCGTAATCCTGTACCAGTTTATTCCCTGGAGAACGGGTGACCGCAACCACTCCGACTCCAAGGACCTCGACCTCGAATTCGGCCAGCAGGTCCGTTGCTCCCTTTACCGTCCCACCGCCTCGCATGAAATCATCAACGACCACGACGGAACTGCCTGGCGAGAGGGCGCGCCGGGGCAGGGACATGGTCTGGATGCGAGACGAAGAACCCGAAACGTAGTTAATGCTCACCGAGCTGCCCTCCGTGACACGGCTATTGCGGCGAATCAGGACCAGGGGAAGATCCAGGTCTCTCGCCGTCATGAGTGCGAGGGGAATCCCCTTCGTCTCAATCGTCACGATGTAATCAGGGTTCAGAGAGCCAAAAAGATGGGAAAAATACGTGCCAATCACTTCGGACCAGCTGGGTGAAAAGATGATATCTGTCATGTACAGAAATCCCCCAGGCAGGATCCGGTTCGGATCCTGCAGATCGCTGATGAGGGTTTCGGTGATGGCTCGCATCTGATCCGGCGAGGGACGAGGCTTCAGACGAACGCCTCCGGTCGCACCGGGCAGGGTCTCAACGACTGCAGATGTGGTTCTCTGGAAAGCCTCCCTGACCATGGCAACGTCCTCTGATACCGTTGAGCGGGCCACCTTCAAATAGTCAGCAAAATCTCCCAGGCTGAACACCCTGTGAGGGTGATTCACCAGGGCATCCACAATGCAGGCAATTCGCATAGGCCGAGACCACTTGTCCTTCACCCATCCGCCCCCTTAACATCGAGACTCGTTATATACAAAAAGCCGGAAAGGGACGAACGTTCACCTTCCACTATCTATAGAATATTCGCAATAAGACCTCATGGCAAACCCCCGCCCTGGGGCGGCACCTCTTCTCGTAAGAACTGTTCGAGCGTGATCAACTGCTCAGGTTTGTCTACATCTGCCGCCAGCTCTGGGTCGGCGCTGATGACCGCATGCCCCTCAGCCCCAGTGACTCGCCGGAACATCTGCTCAAGGTGAGCAATCCCCGCCCTGCGAGTCAACAGCCGCACAATGAAGCCCAGACCAAGGGTTGAAGCCATCCGCAGTGGGCTCTTTCGATGATGGTACATTTTCTCCAGCTCGGGCAGAACCCTTCTTATGCTATGCTCTGTACCGAAAAAACAGTTGCCAAGGGTGACCTCACCGTCCCTGAGTTTCACGTAGGTGCGCCTCACACCAGGGAACCTGGCCTCACTGGTCTCGCGCATAACGACTGGAACGAAGAATTCGCCCTCGCCTTCCATGGCGCTCTGCACGAACCGATCAATCACGGCGCCCGTGATCATGGGAACGTCACCGGTGATGAAGAACAGGTGCTCCGCCGCCGAGTTCACCTCCAGCCCCATCCGAACACTGTCCAGAAAGGTCTTGCCTGCAGGGACCAGGCGGGTTTCCTTCAGGGACAGGTGTTCCCTGAATTCGGGAAACCCGACCACGGAAATACCGTCAATCGTCTCGGCGTCCTGCAGAGCATCGACGACATACTGAACCATGCACTTCCCGGCCAGGGGCACCAGTGCCTCGTATTTTTCTCCAGACAGATCCTTAAGCGGGCCGTCATTGACAGCCCCGGCCAAGATTACGGCCTCTACGTTTGGCTTAACGTCTGTGTTCAACCGATCCTCCTCCGTCCGATGAGATGCTCCATCCTCCACCACGGCAGAATCGGCAGAGAAAAAGGCGCACTCCTTCTGTATTGGGGTGGGGCTTGCAGGTGAGTCTGCGGTAGGCGCGGCGTGCTTCCTCACGATCCTGGTACAGAGCGAAGAAACCAGATCCACTGCCCGTCATCAGCACCGGCCTTTCAACCGCTTGCGCAAGTCGGTCCCTGGACCGAGCCAGTCCTGGTTCACACGCCAGGGCAGGCTGCTCCAGGTGATTCCGGATCTGCGGCACGGTGCCCACCAGGTCACCCCGCCTCAACCCTCTGATAATGGCCCCAGGCGCCATGCCCCCGCGAGGTTTCGCCTCCATCTGATCATACGCTCCATAAACCGCCGCAGTGCTCAATCGAACCGGGGGGCACGAAAGGATCGCCCAGTATGACCCGGGAAAGGGTATGCAGCGCAGTCTCTCGCCCCGCCCCGATGCCTCCTGGGTACCTCCACGCAGGAAGAAAGGCACATCAGCACCGAGACGGAAGGCGATCTCATCCATGCCCTCAATATCGGCCGGATGACGGTCATGCATTGTCTTCGATAGCACAGCCAGGGTAGCCGCGGCATCTGAACTCCCGCCACCGAGGCCTGCGCCGACGGGAATCCCTTTCTTCAGAAGCACTTCGATGCCAAAGGGTGGCTGCATAGCCCGGGCAGCCCGGGCTATGAGATTGTGCTGTGATGCCCCCCCGGAAGGGACCCCTGGATCATCACAGATGATGTTCACCCTACCCGGAGGCCAGTCTTCCCGGAAAATGAAGGTCAGGTCATCGCCCAGATCGATAACCTGGAGAATGGAACGGATCAGGTGATACCCATCATCTGCAAGACCGGTGACTTCTAATCCGAGATTGATCTTGGCAAGAGCCCGAACAGACAGGGCACCCGGGCAACGGGACACAGAACCACAGCTCCTTTGACGGCACCATCAGAATTATGTCACACTACACGCTTTCTCTCATTGTGACGTCATTCCTGCTGCCCGTTCAGGACCCACGATGATCTGGGTGCTGCTGCGGTCCATTTCTTTCACTCTCTGCAAATCCACATTGTGTTGATCGGCCCATGATTGCAGGCCATCAACAATGCGATCGTAATCTTCGTAAAAGACAACGAGACAACCCCCGGGAGGTAGCTGGTCCAGACCGGCACAGACCGCATCCTTTTCATCCAGGATAATGTCCACCTTCTCCTCCGAATAGGATGCCTGGATGATGCCGTTCAACAGAAGCTGTGCCACCTCGCCTCGCTCCCGCCCCCGGGTCTCAAGATCTTCCTTGACAATGATCCGGTCGAGAAAACGTGCTGCGACTCGGCCCGCCGCCTTGATGTCACTGTCCCGTCGATCTCCAGGAACTCCGACCACTCCAAGCCTCTGGGTTGCCTTCATCTCGTTCATGGCCCTCAGGGTCACCGTATAGCCGACGGCGTTGTGGCCATAGTCGACGATAGCCGTGCGGTCACCGAGCTTGAAGACTTCGAAACGCCCTGGATTGTCCTGGAAGTCTGTCATGGCCTTACTGATGGTGGTGGGTGATATGCCCATTGCCAGCGCAGCAGCGGCGGCAGCAGCGAGATTCTGCACATTGTGCTCCAGGAGCCCCCCGAAAGTCAGAGGCACATCAGCGACCCGGACCAGGGGGGTGACTTTTCTCCCCCGAGCCCAGACCAGGCGACCATCACTGACATACACGCCAGACCCTCCGCCGTTCAGGTGCTTGACCAGCGACAGGTTATTGTCCTCGACGCTGAACAGAATTGGTTCCCCCAATGAGCGCTCGGCCATCCCCATCACCCGCGGATCATCTGCATTCAGCACCGTCCGTCCCCAACGCGGAACCGTCTCCACGACCAGGGACTTGACGTCAACAAGATCGTCCAGCGTCTCTACATCGTCCTGGCCCAGGTGATCGGAGGATATGTTGGTGACCACCGCCACATCACAATAATCGAAGGCCAGCCCTCCGGCGATGATCCCACCCCGGGCCGTCTCGAGCACCGCGGCTTCCACGTGGGGATCGCGAAGCACAACGGTGGCACTCCAGGGCCCCGTTGTGTCGCCTTTGACCACTTGTTCGCCGGCTATGTAGATGCCATCGCTGGTGATCATGCCCGTCTTGTACCCTGCGGCGCTGAGAAGATGCTCTACCAGGCGGGTCGCAGTGGTCTTACCGTTGCTTCCAGTGATCGCAACGATCGGAATTCGGCCCTCTGACTGGCACTGGGGGAAGAGGTGATCCACGATGGCCTGTCCCACATCCCGAGCCCTGCCCTCCGAGGGAAACTGGTGCATTCTCAAACCGGGAGCCGCATTGACTTCGACAATGGCGCCCTCTGACCGCCCCGCACGATCCACAAAGGGTTGACTTATGTCCTCGGTGACCAGGTCGACTCCAGCTACATCGAGACCAATGATACGTGCGGCTCTCCGGCAGACATTGGCCGCAGAGGGATGCACCGAATCGGTCACATCCACAGCGGTCCCTCCGGTGCTCAGGTTGGCACCATCTCTGAGTCGGACCACCTTTCCATCATCGGGGACTGAATCCAGGTTGAAGCCCTGGCGATTGACGGTCAGGGATGTGATATCGTCGAGGGGTACACGGGTCAGGGGCGATGCGTGCCCCTCGCCGCGCTGCGGATCGGAATTAAGTTCCTCCACGAGCTCACGAATCGTGCGAGTCCCATCACCGGTAACGGACGGTGGTATCCGCAAGCTGGCTGCCACCACTTCATCCCCGGTCACCAGGACCCGGTACTGCTGCCCCATGATGAACTGTTCAACGAGGACTTCCTTGTCAATAAAACGGGCAAAACCGTAGGCTAGTTCCAGGTCCTTCCCGTCTTCCAGATTAAGGCTCACACCGCGCCCCTGATTTCCACGCCTGGGCTTGATGGCCAATGGGCCTCCGAGATCACGTGCACGCTCCACCGCCTCCTCGAGGGACCGAACCACGTAACCCTCAGGCACCGGAATGCCACAATCAGCGAGAAGCTGCTTGCACAGGGCCTTGTCCCCTGCTGTATCGACACCTATGCAGCACGTGTCGCCCGTTATGCTGGCCTGTATCATCTTCTGTTCTTTCCCGTAGCCCAGCTGAACCAGGCTGTGCTCATTGAGACGCATCGCTGGAATCCCACGACGTTCGGCGGCCTCGACGATGGCTCGAGTACTGGGCCCCAGGCCCTTCTCCCTCTTGATGTCTGCCAATCTCTCAAGAGCCCGGTGTCCCTGGTCGCTGTCACCGTCGCCGGCAAGCAAGGCATTGAGTATTGTCACAGCTTCCAGCGAAGCGGCCCGGGCCACCGCCTCGCACTCGTACTCAACCACAACCTGGTAGAGCGAAGCTGCGATCCTCCGCGTCTTTCCGTATATCACATCACACCCCGTAAGACTCTGCATCTCGAGAATCAAATGCTCGAGAACGTGTCCCAGAAGCGTTCCCTCTCGCAGGCGCTCCACCAGCCCTCCGGGGTAGCCGCGAGAACAGTGGTGCTCACGTAGGGAGGGGAACTGCTCCAGAAGTCGTCCAGAAAACCCCCCAAGATCTGAGGTCAGCACGCCATCATACTCACCGAGATCCACCCGCATCTGCATCACCCGGTGATGGCTGTGAATGTTTCGCTTCGGAAAAGCACGCATTTCAACAATGTTCACCATCATGCCTCCTCATGGAAGGAATCACCACGTAGTGTGCTTCCATTTAGCCCACTCTATACCTCGACGGGTGACCTCCCATGAAGAGGAATTAGATCGTCACTTCCAGCAGCCGCATTACGTTATCCATCTGCGAGGCGACACTGAGCTTGCTCGAACCCGCACTTAGTAATCCCACCGCCCGGCCATTGTCATCCATGAGGACCGAACCACTGTCCCCGGGACTGGCCATCGGTTCGGTGAGGATCTGCTGCTTGAACAATACCTCTCCCACATCGCCCATGTGAACCTTGATGGATGCGTCTACGACGGTTATCTTGCCATGGTTGACCCCACTGGAACGGCCGCTCTTGGTCACACGCATACCCACCTCTGGATCCCGGACACCCTTCACACATCCGAGGCCCAGTATTTCTGCGGATACCATGTCCGGATCAAGGGGTTCTGCGACGGCGGCATCCACCAGGTTGTCTGACCTATTGACGCGGCGGAACTGCACCGTGTAGTCCGGGACCAACATCTGCAGCAGCGTGTTCAGGCCCCTCTCAACGCCCCTGGCCCTGGGACAGGTTGCACTTGCGACCTGCGGCCGAATTGGCGCAAACCGCTTGAGGCGAGCAATGACATCATCGGGTTCATTGCCTCCATCGTAGGGAGCGGGCTGAAGGACGGGATCATTGACCCTCGCCCGGCCATCCCTCCCATCGGTCGTGTTCGCCAGCACGTGGCTGTTGGATAGAATCAGCACATCGCCTGTACGGGCATCTTTGACCAACAACCCCAGGGTGCCGGCCGTGATCTCACGGTGCCCTACGCTCACGCCCCCCGGGGCGGGCCGCTGCTTCCCCTGGCGCACGGCCACTTCCTCCCTGCTCAGAGGCAGGGCGCGGACAAACCCCGTTTCCACAACATCCGTAATCACTCCCTCACCGAGCTGTCGTGGAATCACATCGTACTTCGAAAGATTTGCCTCTGGCAGCTTTTCGGTAACGAGAACCACTACGGCCTCTTTGCCCGTGCAGCGCCGCCCTTTAGACTTCAGACCTCTGCCAACACCCACGACATTAGGCCACTCCAATAATTGCCTGCCGTACTTGTTCAGTGCCTCCACCTGTACATTCATGACTCTTCAGGTCCTCCCCTCGGTGTTGATGCTCCCTAGCATCTTATGCGCGGGGCGGATTATGTTGACGCAACAAGGAATATGCGGCGGCATCACCGGCCGGTTCTGCAGCGGACCTTGAGGAGGATCGTGGATGCGACCATGGTATGTCTGCCCAGCGGGGCCGTGCCAGGGAGGATTGAAGGTTGGTGATTTAACTGCTCAAACCCAGCCCAGATGCAAAGATGACCGGCGCCACACAACCACGGCCTCAAGTTGCTCATGGGCCCAACCCATAATATACCAGCATGCCGAAAAATGATTGGCTCTTTCATATTCACCGGATGAACGATACAATGACATTACATAAGAAATGAGGCAGAGTAGGTGCTGCGCGTCAAGTGCCAGGGGATGGGAAGTTGCCTCGGGACGAAAACCAAGTTGCGATGCAGCATCGCATCCGCTGCCACACAAGATCCATAACCCTCATCCTTGTGTGTACTTTGTCTGCCCGAGGCAGCAGCACGAGGAAAGGGGTTTTTCTGTGTCCACCCGAAAAATGGTCCGCGTGGCATTATTGGTGACAATAAGTGTTGTCTTGACCCGCTGGTTTTCGATCATGCTACCCATCGCCGGCGCACTTGGAGTGCGTCTTAGCCTGGGGGAGATCCCGCTTTTCCTGGCGGGGGTCCTGTTCGGGCCCCTGGCGGGCGGAGTTGCGGGCGCGATCGCTGACGTCATCGGCGTGGCGATTGCACCGATGGGCTCGTTCTTCCCGGGATTCACCATCAGTGCGGCAATGGCGGGGGCGATTCCCGGCCTCATCCTCCATCGCCGAAGGCGCAACATCACGATGGGATGGCTGGTGGGGACGGTCGCCGTGACGGGTCTCCTGGTCACCCTTCTGAATACCTACTGGTTGGTCATCCTACTCCAGAGAGGCGTTTATGTCCTGTTGCCACCACGACTCTTCAGTCGGTTGGCTGTCATACCGATCCACTCACTGATCATATGGGCCCTGCACACCAGGATCCACATTTTTAAAGAGCATCCAGGCACGTGACCGAAAACCTCGACAGATTTCCCGCAATGCTGAATAGGCAGCACCTTGCGAATGGGAAAGCGGGGAGTCTGTGACTTCAGTAGCGATCCGTGCCGAGACCTCAGGATCTAAACCACGGGCAACGATCCGGTGGGCGAGATATTTCCGCACGGCTACGGCAAAGTTATGGCCGTAATAGGCCGTTATCACGACCATATCAGAGATATATTGCTATAGTATAGATGCAGGGGATTACATGGGGCAGAAATACGCTCATGGCGTAAATTGGGCGCACGGATGCCAAGGCTTTGTGTTCATTCGATTTTTGCAGCCCTTTACAGACCTACGAGAGCCAGGGCTCGCTCCGGTTTCCATGCGTGACGCCTCAGTGTAGCGGCCATGTTGGTGAATCCGTTCAGCCGAAACAGGCTGATTGCCAGATTTCTCAGGGCGGCAAAGGCCTGGGGGGCAGATCCGGTGCGAATCTGCGACCGATCCTCGTCAAAGGTGACATCCCGCACCCAGAACAGGGAGTTTTCGATGTGCCAGTGACCTCGGGCCAGTCTGAGTAAGCGCTGCGGATCCGCATCAGCTGCGGTGAGACTTGTGATGCCATAGGCCACATCGTGAGACTTGTTATTACCCTTGAGGTCAGTGGTGGTCCGTTCGATTCTGAATACCTGTGCTATGTGGGGGAAGTCGAGGTACTCGTTGAGGAGGGTGCTGGCTCTGATTGTTCGGGTTTCAATCCGTCCGTGGCCCTTACCCCGTTCCGTGTGCGGAGGGGGAAAAATCGTCCTTACCCAGCATCTTGATGTTGTCAAGGAGCGTCTTTTGATTGGCCTTTACCGTGAAGAGATAATCCGCCTTCTTCTCTTCAACCAGATACGAAGCGTGATTTTTCTGCGCGTGCATCGCATCCGCGGTCACGACCCTGCCCTCAAGATCCACAGGATCGAGGGTCGGCCGGAAGGCTTTGATCTCATTCGTCTTACCATCTACCTCTTGCTGGGAAAGCACCACACCTTTTTTGTGAAGAAGAGTTGCCATCAGATGCACAGGCTTCCCATCGGGTCCCCTGGCTCCCTTGAGGATCTTTCCATCCACAGCGACGGCATCGCCTTCTGCCTGGCTGGCTGTCCAGGCACCGATCTTCTCATCCAGAGCGTCTGCGTCAATGGACTGCAGCATTCTCCGGATGGTGGATTCACTGGGAGGGATGAACTTCCGCTTGTCCTCATGGTATCGACAGCCCAGACGCTGCAGCTGTTTCTGGGACAGTTCTTCTGCCCACTCTCCAATAGCGACAAAGTTTCTCGCACCGGATAGAACCGCACAGACCGCTACCGCCAAAATGGAGGTCTGGTTATGACGGATTCCACGTCGCATCCTCGGGTCCCGGAGCTCGGACAGGCGCTTCCACAGGCCATGAGGCCCATTGATCGACAGCTTGTTTAGATCCACCGATCGGTCATCTCCTTTCAGGATGGGGGATAAAAAGACACCAGATAGAAGCTTGCGGGCATCCGGCCTGAGACAACGGACAAACATGGTCTTGGGACGTCCGTGATGATAGTACTGGCCCGAACTGCGACCAAAGCCCCTCGTTTTGCCCAGGGCCTTCCATCCAGCAGCCCGGTAACAGGTGCCATGAAACCTCTGGTGATCAACAAACGTCTCAGCGAGAACGACCGGATGGCCGAAGACCGCCTCCCAGTCCAGCGTCAGTCTCTTGGTGTTCATAGCAAGGGTCTTTGAGGCGAGGTTCTTGATACGGATCCCAGGCAGGATGAGAAATCGCTGGTTGTTCACCACGTACCTCAGGCGCCGATACTGCTGATCGCGAGACCAGCCGATCCATCTGTCGCGTGGACCACATTGCAAAGCAGAAGTGCCCCAACCTACCAGGGCCATCCACTGCCCATGCAACAGCGCAACATACTTCA
>SKXF01000159.1 GCA_007128555.1 Clostridia bacterium
CACCCAGTGATCCCGCACATCCGGGAAGCGCAGATCCTCGGAGGCGTAGGAAGGCAGGGCAGCGCCGACCTGGCTGGCCACCAACAGCTTGATGAACTCGGCCCGGCTCACGCTACTCTCAGGCAGGAAGGTACCGTCGGGATAACCGTGGATGAAGCCATCCCAGATCCCCCGGCGGATGGAGGCTTCGGCCCAGTGCCGACGCACGTCGGGAAAGGGTCGTGAGACGGCGCCAAAGGTCAGCGGCTTCGTCGCTATTTCAACGATGCTACCGTCCCGTGCATCTTCGTAGGAGGCAACGACCATGCCCGACGGGCTGCTGTAGTCCTCCAGGGTGACTGCCACCGCGAACTCGGCCCATTCCGGTCCACCGGTGGCCACGGTGATGACCTCTTCGGCCAGGTGATAGTGCCCGTCCTCAACGACCAGGGTGAAGGTGGCCTCCCACACGCGGGCCCGCCCCCAGATGACGGCCGGATTGGGAATCGGGTCATCGGCGACCTGCATCATCACAAGGGGGTCGTCATCATCGGGCTCACCCAGGGCATCACCAAACCAGGGATCGCCGATGAAATTGACCGTGATCGTGTCTTCGCCCGCCGGCAACTGCACCAGCTGATGCGGATAGGTAAGGGCGTCGGTCACCTGCTCATCCGGACCGGGCCTGGTCAGTTCTACGGTCACGGCGAGACCGCCGGTGTAGGCCTCCCGTACATCCTTGATACGTAGTACGTGGCCCCCACTGGGCTTTTCGCCCCAGGCCACCAGCAAATAGCGCATGTTCCCGGCCGGCAACACGTAAACGCCCAGTTCCTCATGCCGATCCGCAACCCAGATAGCCACCTCGGCCGATCGTTCGTCAACGTCAACCAGTTTCCAATCAACCTCCGCCGCCAGGGCACCACCGGCGCCCTGGGACGTCAACAGGGCCACCACCGCCAACAAGCCGATCACCTGCACAACCCCTCTGCGACGGATCAAACGCATCATCCCCTCCGAACAAGAATGCTCTCATTTTCTAGCTCTACTATGACGGATCCACATATTGAAATCCATGGGACTACATTACAGGAGATTAACTGTTTCGTGACACAGGCGAGACGCTCGGAACCCCCCTCTTCACAAGGCGTGCAGCAACATGGCATATCCCGTCTTCGGAAGGCACGACCACGCCAAACGGTGAACGGTTGACCGCGTGAGGCAACCGTTCATCGTCCATGGTCGTTCGCCGAACATCCGGGAGCGCCGCCCCAGTATCCACCCTGCGAATGGCCGCTCTGTTGCTGCCTGGATTAAGCTTGAGGGGAGCCACCTGCTCCTCTACTCAGCGAACCTCACCCTAAACATCCCCGTGGGTTCCTTGCACGCCTCCAGAGCGAGATTCATCCCAGGGGGACCGAGGCTTCTTTCTCCGGTGCCTCCCTGGCCTGTTCGAACTCGACCCCTGCCCATTCGCCAGCCGGCAGCTCGCTCAACATCGGATCCCAACCTCACTCCAGCCCTTCTGTTTACCCAGGTGTTTCTCGATCCTGGCGGCGAAATGTTCTCCAGCTCGGACGGCACCCATCTCATCGCGGGGCCGATCATCCTGGAGCATCTCGTCCAGTTCGTCCGCAACCATGTCCTGGATGGACTCATGCCTGGCGATTGTCATGACCCTATCGCAGGCCGCATGATCACCGCGAAGGTCTTGAGGAAACGTGGACACGCCTTCCCCAGCACGGGTGTTGCCCTTGCATTCATAGGATTTTGAGTTTTGCTCTGTGGGTGAAGGAGCGACCTTCCGGGGTAGGACATGTTAGATCGTGGTTGGTAACAACTGGCCGTACCGCACGGACGTTTTGCCCCACCTGTCGGAGCAGGCCCGACAACGATGCCGTGCGGCGGTGATAGAAATCCTGGGAAGGGCCCGGTAGGGGCTTGATCCTTTCTCCCGGGGGTAGTTGCCGAGACGTGGCATCTCACATCTTCGCCTGTTGCTTGAACCCTTCGAACAACCGTCCTCCGTAGGGCTGCAGCACCCCGTCAACCAGTTCAATGACGGGATCCTTGTTTCCGCACCTGTAAAAGCAGTCAAATGCCTCAGCATATTGCTCTGCGAAACCCTCATCATAGTGCTTCAAGGCACGCAGAATCCACTTGGAAGTGCCCACCCACTGGCCGTTGGCCCTCAATACGAACTCATGAGCGGCCTCGGCCAGCGCACCCGCGATGAAGATGCCCTCCGCCCGATCGTCACATCCAATAAAATCATCAAGGGCATCCGTCAGGTGGTAGCGGCTCATCTGCAGGGTCTCATCGGACCACGGCTCCGGACCTTCGTCGAGAAGCTCCCGGGCCTCCTGTCTCATCCCTTCGATTGCCCCCGCATCCCTGAGGACAACGCCCTCGAAGATCATTCTCGCCAGCGCAGGCCTTGCCCTTTGGCGATCGCTTTCAAAAAAGTCCCTGTACGAGCTCAGGTTATGGACAAAGATCTCGATCGGCCAGCCGAATGCAACCATGGATTCCCGGTAAGCTGACGGCAGACCCTCATCAAAGATCACGATGTCGAGATCCGATGTGTCGGTCGCTTCACCTCTCAGCACACTCCCGGCCAGTATGGCGCCATCACAATCCGGGAAGCGCTCGGTCACAAACCGCTCAGCTGCTTCAAGCGGCCCAGGCCTAGCTGGATCACCCATTGTATATCCCTCCGGTTCACGCACCGACACGATGACAGGCCGTCCCGTTGTCGACCCGGTGTCGGGCCCTCCACCTACTCGCCCGTCCCGAAGACCTCTCGTGCCCTGCTGATCAGGGTCCGACCCGACAGATCCCTGCCGAAATATGCACCGATCTCGAGTTCCAGTGCCACGGGATGCGGCCCATAGGCCAGAAGCCTCTCATCCTCACGAAGATCGTAGCGACCCCAGGGCGCACGGTACGGGCCCTCCTCATCGTAGACGACGACAGAATTGAGTCCCTCGACCACGTCGACCACGCGAAACAGCGCGCGGTAGATGCGGTTCACGTCCAGGATCGCAGCCGCCAGGTCCTGCCGATGATATGGCCTCCTATCCGGAGTGGGAATCAGGCCGAACATGTTCTTGAAGGCCAGGCTCCAGTCACCCGAATCCGCAGACGGGATCTTCATCCTCGCCAGGTTGAGAAGGGTCAGTTCGCCCCGACGTTCATACAGGGTCCTGGGGACAAAGCCATACAACTCCGGAAACGCCACCGGGCCGAAGCGTTCCTCAACGACAGCCCTCACGA
>SKXF01000338.1 GCA_007128555.1 Clostridia bacterium
CTAGTCTCACCAACAGTTTTCTGGAAGGGGAATCCAGAAATGACCGTCGCCCAAGAAGAGACGTTAGACTCTGAGTTACGAGTGATCATCTTCCGCCTTGCGGATCGCCTCTTTGGGATGAAAATCGACTATGTTCGCGAGGTCCTGGAGTACCGCGAACCAACCTCCGTTCCCAACAGCCCCGCATGGCTTGCAGGCGTGCTGAGCATCAACGACCGGATCCTGCCCGTTGCCTCCATGGCGCACTGCCTGCAGATTGAGCAAAACGGGAAACAGCACCTGGCGGGACACCTGCTCACCATTGAAGTATCAGGACAGGAAATGGCCCTGACTGCCGATGAAGTCACCGCCATCCGTACGTTCAATACCAGCGAGGTCACCAAACCCGACACCTTCACGGTCAATGGGTCTCTTTCCCTTCTGGACGGCATCATCCGTGAAGACGGCAACGAAGACGTCTTGATTCTCCTGGTAAATCCCGAAAACCTGGTGGACTCAGAGATGATGAGGCAGGCCGTGGACTACAGTCAGGAGTGTGACATGGTGTCGCAAGGCACACAGGTGGGGGAGGATCACGAATGACAAGATCATTATCAGCGAAGCTCATCATTTTCTTCTTACTCATAGGCCTTGTTCCTACTGCTACCATAGGCGTACTCACCTATATAAACGCTTCCGACAACATTTCAGACGAGGTATACGGACAGCTAGCCATGTATTCAAATCTCGTTGACCAGCAGCTGGATGACTATTTTGCACAGCGAGAAGGAGACGCCCTGACCCTGAGCGTAACCCGTGATGTTTACCAGAGCATGAACCACCTGCAAGATGCCGACTGGGATACGTCAAATCCGGTATGGCTGGAGGACTTGGAGAGCCTTCAACTGCTGGGAGACACGGTGGAGGATCAATACGGCTACCGGCAGATGTTCATTACCGATCCCTGGGGAGGCGTCGTCTTTGACTCGGAGAATCAGCTTGTTGGAACGGACCTCTCGGTGCGGGACTACGTCCAGGGAAGCCTCGGGGGACGACTGACCTGGTCAGAGATATTCTACTCGGAACACATCGGGGAAAACTGCATGGTGGTTAGCGTGCCCATCCTCAGTGCCGGGAACCGTGGGGACATCATCGGCACCCTGTGCCTCCTTATGGACCAGCATGGCATGGATCAAATCGTACACGACGGCCTTGACGAACTCGGGGCCTCAGGCGATGCGTACCTGGTCAATGCTGAGGGTCTGCTTCTGACCAACACACGCCTTGGCGAACACGCCAGGGACGCGGCCTTGAACGAGAGGATTGACACAGAGGCCGTGCAGACGGTAGCCCCGGCCATCAGGAACAGCCAGTGGGATTTCGACGAAGCCGGCGTATACATGAACTACCTGGGCAACAGTGTTCTCGGACAGATGGAAGTTGCACGACTCGGTGACCAGCCGGTGGGGTTGATCATCGAAATCGATGAGGCAGAAGCCTTCGCCGGAATGGATAGCCTTCGGAATATCATGTTGATCATCGGCGTAGTCGCGGCACTGCTCATTCCCCTGATCGCCTACATCCTCGCCAGGGGCATTGTTACCCCCATCATCACCGTCAGCAAGCAGCTCGCTGAACTGGCAAAGGGTGGTGGCGATCTCACGCAGACCCTGGAGGTCACATCCCGGGATGAAGTGGGCCAACTGGCCAGCAGCTTCAATGCCTTCATCAGCAATATCGAGGGCATCATTGTTGAGGTCATGGATGCGACCGACCAGGCGAGTTCCGCTGGAGATTCCGTCAGGACCGCCTCCGAAACGGGGATGACGCACACCACGGAACTGTCAGAGTCTGCCCGAACCATGCAGGAACAGGCCAGGAGACAGTCAGAGAGCACGAACGAGGCAGCCTCCAATACCAGGCAGGTGGCCGAGGGCGTCGAACAGGTTGCGACGGGGGCACAGGAACAGGCATCCAGCATCGAGGATGTTCAGAGCCTCCTGGTCGTCATGACGCAGGACGTTGACACCAACACAACACAGCTGATCAGAGCCAACGAACTGGCCACCACGAGCAGCCAGCACTCGACAGAGTGCGCCGCAGCCGTCGAAGAAGTCAACACATCGGTCAGCCAGCTGAAGAGCACGGCGGTTCGAACCAACGAGACCATGGCTGAACTGCAAAAGGCCTCGGAGCAGATCGGCAAGATCACCGAGATGATCCGGGGCATATCCGGTCAGACCAACCTTCTCGCTCTCAATGCTGCCATTGAGGCCGTCCGCGCCGGAGAGGCAGGCAAGGGCTTCACCGTGTTGGCCGAGGAGATCCGCAGCCTATCTGAACAGGCTGCGCAGGCCACCGATGAGATCGCCGAAACAACACAGGCCATGCAGCAATCCATCGAATCAGCCGTCAGGGGCACCACGGAGTCTCTGACAGCCATATCCCATACGGCGGAGAACACCGAAAATGCCCACGGCCTGATCGTGGGGATGCGGCAGTCCGCAGAGGAGACGGGGCAATCCACCGAAGAACTACGCGCATCCTTCGAGGAACTGAAACAGAGAATGGAGAAGATCACCTCATCCATGCAGTCCATCTCCAGTGTCGTGGAAGAGAACACGGCCGCTACCGAAGAGATGGCTGCGGGCAGCGAAGAAGCGGCCGCATCCATGGACCAGGTATCCGAGATCTCCAAGCGAAGCAGCGCGCAGGCTGAGAGCCTCCGTGATCTTTCCACGGACCACCTGAAGCTGATGGAGGAGGTAGCGGAGGCTGCAGAACTGGCCTTTACATCCTCGCAACGAGTAGAGGAGATCCTGGGGCAGTTCCAGACCAGCAGGAAGAAGACAGCCTGAACCCCGGCAGTCCAATAATGACCGAGGGGATCTGCCCCTGACCGGGTGCAGATCCCCTCGATCTATGAGCACACCGAGACGCCCTGATCATTCTGGGCTGTCTCCCCCCGCACCCGCCCCTATCCGGAGATCCACCCACCTTGCAGCAACTCCCAGAGTACGCATGCCCCGTCCAGGGAACTTTTCGCTCCTTCGATGGTCATAACCAATACATCGGGAGGAGTGATCATCGATGAATGTTAGAAGATGGATTTTCACACTGGTAGCAATCGCCATCGCACTGGGAGCCTTTGTATACTTCGGTGCACAGGACTCCGCACTCGGTCTCCCCCCACCCTCTGAAGAGGTGGACGAGGAGCTGGTTGCGGCGAACACCCGGTTTGCCTTCAACCTCTTC
>SKXF01000267.1 GCA_007128555.1 Clostridia bacterium
CTCTCGGTGACCGGGGCGTTCGGGAGAGCCCAGAGGAGTACGAGGTTGAGTCAGAAGAAGAGTTGACTTACGATGACTACCTCAATCTGCCCGATGAGCCCGGCTACCGCTTCGAGGTGCTCGATGGAATGCTTATCAGGGAGCCCTCGCCGAACGTGATGCATCAGCGGGTTTCGGTGAGACTCCTGCGGGTAGTTGATGATTACTTCCAGGACAATGATCCGGGCGGCCAGACCTTTTGTGCCCCGCTGGATGTAACCCTGGGCGAAAAGACGGTGGTGCAGCCGGATCTGCTTTACGTATCTTCGGACCAGCAGGATATCGTGAGGGAAAGACGCATCGACGGAGCTCCACAGTTGGTGGTGGAGATCCTTTCTCCTTCAAACCGGCGGAAGGATCGCCTGCAGAAACTGCAAATTTATCAGAGGGGCGCCGTTCCTCATTACTGGATCGTCGACCCCGACCAGAGGACCCTGGAGTGCTTTGCGTTGCACGCTGGGATATATGCGCTGGTCGCAGGGGGTATGGATGACGACACGGTGTGTCCACCGGGCTTCAGCGGACTGAGCATAGATCTGGAGAATCTGTGGTAGTAGCGAGAACAGCTTCCGAGACAATCTGGTGAACGGCAGAGCCCACCTCGTCTGCTGACTCTGTACGTCCTCGGTATGCTTCACAATATTGGACTTGACGGCTTGGAAGTAGGTAACGTGGTCACGGGTAGCCTCAGTCTCTTTTATGGAGCGGCAAAGCCCTGCTGAGCTCTATGACCGCTTTGAGGAACCTCTCCTTAATCTTGGGCTTCGATACATGATTGGATCACCCTGACTCGTGGCCGACAGAGCTGTTACCTTCTTGGTCGCTCTGAAGGTATCCGTTCCCCCGTACGTTGCTGCTTCTGTGGTGGTCGCCTACTTTCGGTCAGCTGGGGGTCTCTTTTGGTGAGCTGGTGCGACTGCGGACTGCTGATTCCGGTCCATTACCCTGAGCTGGTCGCAGAGATCGAGGATCTACCGAGCCGGTGGGCTCCAACCCCCTCAAGACTCCTTGCAGTATGTCTGCCTCAGCCGGGCGATACTCTCCTCCCACGGACGGGCGATGATCTGCGGCCTATGGACAGCCCCTCGGGCGGAGTTCCGGCCCGGAGTGTCCCCCGCCGGCGTCTTCATCCGGTTGCAGGGTAGTGAAGTTTCCATGGGTGCCAGTGATAGTCAAGTCAAGAACGGCGACACGGCCCTTCCATACCAGAGATTCCGGGTATACCTGGGGCCTGGAAACGAGGGATGGTTGACCTGAGAACTGGCTCAGGGTGATCCATGTTACCGGCCTGTGGGAGGGTGCGAGTCGGTCAGAATCTGTTCAGGTTCTGCGAGCCTGGCGCCAGGCATTGTAGAATGTTTCAATGGAGGCGAATCGATGCCTTCGGTCAGGCGCACAGGCCCTTTTCATGACCCTATGCAGAGCCTGCGAGCCGCGGAAGGGGCTTTGATTTAACGTGCCATCTGACAGAAAGATCGCGGCTGCCCGCCCCATCACGAAGACATTCGTCTGCTGATCAATCATGCTGCCAGCCGCAAACTCCTCTGGGGCCATGAAGCGAGATGAGCCAAACATGCGTCCCATATCGTTGCGGAAGGGGCCCCTGCGGTACATGTCCAGGTCAACTGTGCTCAGCCGACCTGAGGAGAAATCGTAGATCAAGCATCCGTCATAGAAGTCGACAGCGACCCAGCCGATTCTCGCGAGATCGCGATGGAGTTCGTAGATCTGATCAAGGCATTGTTCAACCTGGGCTGCGGGCAGCCTTCGGAATCGCTGGTGTGCAGATTGCGGATCATTGCGAAGGGAACGCGGTGCTCCGAGCAGCTCACCGTCAAGCCATTCGTAGACGAGCATTGGGCCCACCGGAGAATCCATCACGTGGTGAAGATCCGAAAGCGCAGGGTGGTCGCAGCTCCGTGAGAGGAGGGATGCGTTGCGCAGTAGGGCAACGCGATCGGCGTGGTTCAGAAAGGGCTCTGGATCATCTGGAATCCCCGCGGTCTTAACAAAGAACCGCTCCCCGTCCATCTGAATGCCGTAGGAGATGTTTCCGGAATCCTGGGTGGAGGCCCCGAACTCTGCAAAGACCGTGCCCAGACGCGAGAGGAACTGCCTGGGATGCTCATCAATCGCGTTGGTCCCAAGTAGTGGATGAGGCATACATATCCTTCCTTTGCATTGTACCGTCACCGGTGAACAACTCTTCGCTCAGGTTGATTCTACCATAGTAGGACGCCAGTAGCTAGGTCGTGGTTTTCATGGGGCTCGGCGTTGCTCCTGCTCGTGGGGCCATCAATGATGTGCCGTCATGATGTGACCACGGCTGTTCTGGCTGATATAGTTGAAATGGAAGATATCGCATTTGACACGACCCATGTTGGCGCGGATCTGCATGAAACACTACCGTTTTGCTGAGAGGAGATGATTTGGTGAGTGATCTCGTCTGGAAAACAACCAGGTCCAGGGGCAAAAGTGAGGAGCTTCTCCGCGGTGCAATCGATATCCACGTACATCCTGGTCCGCACCTGGGCAGCAGCCCGCGAAGCACCGATCCGATCAGCACAGCGATCGAGGCCAGGGATGCCGGTATGCGGGCCATCGTCATCATGGATGTGTTTAACATGTCGACGGGAACCGCCTGGATCGTGGACCAGGTGGTGGAGGGGATCGACGTCTTCGGTGGGATCATCCTCAACACAGTCCACGGAGGTATGAATCCGCGGGCTGTCCGGACAGCCCTGCACTACGGATCTCCAGCCCGATATGTGAGCTTTGGAGCGCACTCTACCTACTTCCAGGCAAGCCGCGAAGGTCGGTATGAAGACGGCAAATGGATCACGCTGCAGGAGAAGTACCCCAAGTTCGCACGGGATGAGCTCAGTCGCTGCATCCAGATTCCCAAAGGGGATCCCACCCCCGAGCTGGTCGAGATCCTGCAGATGATCGCTGATAACCCCCAGGTCTACCTGGTGACGGGACACGTTTCCAACCGGGAGGCCCTGCGTCTTGTGGGGCTGAGTCGTGAGTTTGGGATCCAGAAGGTCGTGGTCTCCAACGCCGTCGTGGAGAACATGTCGGATGAGGAGATTGGTGAAGCGATCGACGCCGGAGCATACATCGAACGGCTGCTCGCAGCCCACACCCACACGACCCCCATACCCAA
>SKXF01000073.1 GCA_007128555.1 Clostridia bacterium
GACGTCTCGGAGACGGTTTTCGAGGACTTCCTTTGCCTTATTGATCTCATGCGAGAAGAAAACCTGTTCAAATTTGACTTGTGTGAAGTCCTGCTCTTCTGTTACGATCATCTTGAGGGCTCCTTTCTACCGATTGCTCGGTAATGCTTCCAAATACACACTTCGCCGTGTGTGAAAGGAGCCCCTTCTTTTATTGTCATGTTTTTTTCCGTAAGCCACCATCGCTAAAACCCCGCCCAGCTAGGCTTCACGCTCGATTCCAGAAGACCACTTGCCGGATGTAGGTTGAACCCCACGCCAAGCTTCTCCGGTTGGGCTCGCCCGCGGTGCGGGCCACGATTGAGGCGATGTCACGGTGACAGATGCTAGCCCTACACTGCCGCGGCGGGTGAACTCTCATGCCGTCGCTGGTCCGACGACTGGGGGTGGATGCCGTGGCTCAACTCGATCGTTACCGAATCCAGCAGGTCGGTGGAAGCTGACCATAGCCAGCCTTGATGACGCGGAGATCATCCAGAGCTTGCCCGCAGGTAACCAGCCGTTTCCTCGCGCCCGGGCCATTATCGCATACGTCGGCAAATTCACCCAGCATCTCAACGTAGCCGCCACACGTGTCCGTGGGCGCGGACGCTCGGACCACATCACTGGTGATTGCATCTGCCTCCCAGTCAACGCAGATGGTTCCCCGGCTGCCCTCAAACAGGACGTCTTTCCTGCTATGAGGCGCCTCCTTGCCCACCTCAAACTCAAGGTCAACGGCCTCGCAGGTGGCCCTGACTTCCATGGATTGCTCGCCTCCCGCAGCAGAGAAGCTGCTTGCTGTGGCCCCGGTTATCCTTACCGAGCTGCAGCTCCAGTTCATCATCCGCATGACGAAGGTCACAAGGTGAATGCCGAGATCCGTCCACAGACCTCCACCCGACCTGCGCGGGTCTAACAGCCAATCCCGTCCCGGGGATACCCCGGCCGTCTCCAACAGCCGGCCGCGTATCCGTTGCAGTGAGCCGATCCTCCCGAGCAGGTGCCGGTTTTGGAAGACCCACCTGCTGGGCCCCTTGAACAGGTAGTGGTCTGCCGAGAGAAGCGGCTGGCTGCTCCTTGCGGCCAGATCATCGAGCGCCTCTGCAGCGCAGAGGGAGTGCGCGAGGGGCTTCTCGACCAGGCAGGCGACTTTCTCTTGCATTGCCCACCTGCAGTGCTCGAGGTGCAGGTCGTTGGGCGTGGCAACGATGACGCCCGAGTATGGCTTGACAGGACGGGGAACTCCAGCAGGTTCGCTACATTGATACTCGTACCTCACCGCCGGGAGCTTCGGCAGATAGCAGGGTCGCGGGTTGATGTCAACCACATCCGCCACATGTCCGAGAGCATGCAGGGCAGGGAGGATGCGGTTCTGGCCCAGGTCACCCTGGCCTCCGATCACAAGGAACGTCTTCATGATGTCCACCTGTCCTTCCAGGGTGCGCAGCGTCACCCACTCACCATCACTCATTGCTGTTGCCACCATAGGCTGCTGGGGGTCAGGGGGCGGCAATTGCCATCTTCGCCATGCAGTTTTGTTCAACAAGTGTGAAGGAATTCCTTTCGTTTCAAGGGGCACCTCAGCTTTATAATCTCATCCTTTCATCCGGTTCTCGTCATGCTGGGTGCGGCTGTGGTACTGTTCCTTCTTGACGTGATGCACCAGGTTCGGCGGGTGAACGGGGCCCTGGAATCCCTGCAGGACTTTGGGGTGGTCGTGGGGATCCCGGTGGCGCTTTGGCGCATGGTCGGACCCCTGTTCTTCCTCTCACCAGCTGCTCCGTCGAACCTGGCGCCGCCCTTCATAACGCAGTGACGTGTATGGCGCTGCGCAGAAGGGGAAGAATGCCTATGAACAGAGCGAGTAGGGTAGGCCAGAAACTAGGTCCTGCGCCCTGAGTGATCAGGGCATAACAGCTACGCGGGGATGGTGTTGCCGCATTGAGAGGTTTGTCCCTGCCCCTGCTCCTGGGCGGGGAGGCACGGTTGTGTGACCTGCATCTTTGCATGCGACAGGAAACTCATCATGGACGATGTGGGGAGGTATAGGGTTTTGAAAACGGCAAGGGGTGGGGACATAGTAGGGGTATTCAGTGGGGGTGTTCTGCCAGTACTGATGGCTTTGATCATAGGTGTTGTGTCAGGGTGTCAGATGATCGGGGGGACACCCGTTCCAGAATCGGATGGTGATGAAAGGCTCATCGCCGTCGAATTTGAAGCCCTTCCAGACTTGCAGGATCTCCTGCGCCCGGTATATCCCGACGAACCGTTGGAGTCTACCTTGCAGGAGAGGTTTTCGCTTTCTCATGCCCTTGCAAGGTTAGGTCAAATCCGTGTGACGGGCAGTGAGGCCCTCGAGGAAGTTGACGCGGATGGCGAGGTGCGAATGGGTTTTGATAATTGGACTGCTGCCGTGGAGGGGGCGTTGATCAGGCAGGATTATGAGATGAAGGCCCTTCAGCTTGAGTTGGCGCGCTACCAGTATCAGGCGGGTGATATTGAAGCGGCGGCGCTGCAGGCCTATGATGAGGCATTTGCACAGGCGTTGAGTGACTTCCTCGACTTTTGGGGTACCTTTAGCGTCGCGGATTAGCGAGATGGCATCGTATGCTGGCCCGGGAGCCTGAGGTACTTGACTGCAACGGCTGATCTTCAAAGTCCCGTCGGACATGGATTGGTGATGGAGACGAAAATGACGAGGCGTTGTTGATGCGACCTTATGTCGGCGAGGCATGTTGTATGATTCGAATGTGTTCGAGGTTGGGGAAGTCTTCATTGTGGTCCATCCTGAGGTCTGTGGCGGTGACGGGCAGTGTGCCGAGGTTTGCCCGGGGGAGTGCATACAGATCAGGGAAGCGAAGGAATAAGTCGGGATAGGGTATATGTAGGGGCACAGGTTTCATCTCCTTCCCATGGGGGTGTACCTGTCTTACTTCGTAGGACAGCAGCATGCGGACGGCTGATTTCGGCGGGCATACATGAGATGTGCCGTCTGCATTTACTCAGCCCTGTGGGCAAGTTCTGCCGCTTCCAGCGCACATCCTCCCTTCATCGTGGCTCCTCTCAGGCACCTGGGTGCCCGTGGATCTCATGCCTTCATCATGTTCCCATCATGGAACAGGCGGTAGTGCCCTGATAACCTTGCTATGGGCCAGGTCAGCAACCGACGGGTTGCTTCGC
>SKXF01000158.1 GCA_007128555.1 Clostridia bacterium
AGACGAAGAAGGCTTCGCCCTGGCCCGTCTCCTGGAAGTCGTCGAATATAATGGTGTGTACCAGGCCGTCGGTACCGACATTCATGCCCACCACGTGTCCTACCTGAAGATCGGAACGCGACGCCGGGACTTCCCCGTCAGTGCGGTTGGCATAGACTGCGACGTCCGCGGCGAGCGTGACCCGGACGTCCACATCGATGCTTTGCGAGTCGTCCAGGTGTTGTTCGATCTGCAGGTTCAGCCCGTCGATGGACAGGATTTCTCCGTGGACGAAGAAGGCTTCGCCCTGGCCCGCATTTGACGTTTCATCCAATTCCCTTGCCTCCAGCAACGCGGAACACCCCATGACACCGAGAGACAGTAGTAAGACTCCTGCGATCAAAAGGATGTTTCTCTTGAGTGCGAACATTTTTTGTGGCCCCTTTCGCTTACCTGGTGTTTTTTCTGACAGTTACAGTGTAGCCCGCAGGAGCTACGGGACTTTGCCGAGACTGTGAAGAGACTGTTACAACCTCCGGATCTCATCTTGGTGATGAGAGGATGCCCGACCGGGTAGACCTGCCATCGAAGCGTCCGGTTCGGGCTTATTGAGGTTGCCCTCACCTGCTCAGATAAGGGTGCGGCGGATGCGTTTCAAATTGTGCGACCAGGGCGGGTTATAACACGGACCCTCGGTGCAGGTTGTGTACCACCCTGTGTAGAACATGCATGTAGCACGGGGGTGCCTGTGGCGGACCCCCAGATTGAGACGAGGGGAGGAAGACATGCCGGAGTTGCCGGAGATTCATAACCTCGCCAGGCAGATGGATACCCAGCTGCGAGAGAAGTCGATATCAGCCATTGAAGTGCGCCAGGAGAAATGCCTGAACCTGTCAACGGAGGCCTTTGAGAGAGGAATCGTAGGGGAGATCATCGAGGCTGTCGACGCCCACGGAAAGTGGATTCGGGTCAGGATGGTTTCGGGGAAGCATCTGCTGCTGAACCTGGGCATGGGAGCCGATCTTCTCTATCATGACGGAGAGCCCTCAACGGATACATTCCAGGTGCGGCTGGATCTCGACGGCTCCTCGTTGACGGTGCGGTTCTGGTGGTTTGGACATGTGCATCTGGTCGAAGCTGATGAAACGGGCCATCACTCCATGACCGCGGTTCTGGGCCCCGATGCCCTCGACTGTGATTTCACTGAGGAGAGGTTCCTTGTGCTCCTGGAGGGGAGACGGGGGCGGATCAAGTCCTTTCTGACCAACCAGCGCCATCTAGCTGGCATCGGGAACGTCTACATACACGACATCCTGTACCGGACGGGGCTGCACCCAGAGCGAAAGATCCCGACGATTCCCGAAGAGAAACGGCGCGAGCTGTACCAGGTAATGCGGGAGAACCTGGAGGAGGCCGTCAGGCTGGGGGGGCTTTCCCACGAAAAGGACCTGTATGAAAGACCCGGTGGCGTAGAGGGATTTCTCGTTGGTTATCGTGAAGATGAAGCCTGTCCCCGGTGCCGTGGGACCATTGAGAAGATCCGCGTCGGAAGCACAGCCTCCTACATATGCTCCCAGTGCCAGCAGTGAAGCGTCGCAGGAGGCAGAAGTAAATGTCTCAGTCCCTGCCTCCTGCGACGGCTCCTCAGTCAGAACCTCAGTGGATCGACTCTTCGCCGTATACGAACTTACCGCCGGTGATGGTCGCGACCACATCGATGCCGGAGATCTGCTGGGGCGGTACGGCGGTGGGATCCGCACTCAACAGTACCAGGTCTGCCAGCTTTCCAGAGGTGATGGAGCCCTTCTCTGTTTCCTCGAAGGCCTGGTAGGCACCGTTGATCGTGAACAATCTCACTGCTTCTGTGGCCGAAAGACGGTGCTCCGGGTTGGGGTGATTCACTGCGCTGTGTATGCCCAGCAGTGGGTTCATGGGTGTGACCAGGCTATCGGAGCCCCCACCCACGATGAGACCCATGTCCGTCAGAGTTCGCAGGGGGTTTGTTCGGACAATCCGATCGCCTAGCCGGCTGGCATAGAGACCTTCCAGTCCTCCCCAGAAGTGCTCAAAGGCGGGCTGCATCGCCGGGGTGATTCCCAGGTCCAGAGCCCTCTGCATCTGGTCCGGGGTGGGAATGAGGTAGTGTTCAATCCGGTGCCGACGATCCCTGGATTCGACACCGGAGCAATCCACGGCAGCCTCGAAGGCGCACAGAGCCTGTTCAATGGCCCGATCCCCGATGGCGTGAAGGGCTACCTGGAGGCCTGCAGCGTGGGCTTTGGCGACGAACTCATTGATATCAGATCGCTCGAAGTACAGAACCCCGCTGCTTTCGGGATTGTCGCTGTACGGTTCCATGAGCGCGGCAGTCTGCGAACCCACGGAACCGTCGATCAGGATACACCCACCGATCCGGGGGAGGCCGGCTTCCAGCACGGAGTCCAGGTTCGTGGTCTGGAAATACTTCACCAGCCGCACAGGCAGTTCGTGCTCGACCATGGCCATCGCCTGACCCTCGATCCCTTCGGGTTCTCCCCCTGTCAGGGCATGCAGCGTGGTGATTCCAACGGACACCGCCTCTTTCGCGGCAGCCCGGCAGGCGTCGCCCCCCATTTCCGGTGCCTGCAGGATCTGTTGTATCTTGCCGTTTGCTGCGGAGTTAGCCCTGGCCTGCATCACCCCGGTGGGCCTTCCCCCTGCATCTACGTTGAAACCGGGCATATCATCCGGTAACCCGACGGATTCAACACCGACTGAGTTGAAGATGGATGAGTGGCCGTCCCTTCGCCTCAGGAAGACCGGGTTGTTCGGTGCCATCTGGTCCAGTTCCTCTATTGTCGGGTAGCGCTTTTCTTCGAGGGCATAATGGTCGAATCCCCATCCGAGAATCCAGGCGCCAGGCTCCTTCTCCTTTGCCTCGTCCCGAATCATCTCGAGGAGTTCCGTTACCGAGCGTAGACCGGTCAGGTCCATCATGTGGTGCAGGCGCATTCCTGTGGCAACGAAATGCACGTGGGTATCAATAAATCCCGGAAGCACTGCCAGGCCTTGCAGATCCACCGTCTTTGTGTCTGTTCCCGCCAGTTGGA
Organism: Clostridia bacterium; assembly: GCA_007128555.1. The sequence continues at coordinate 3,069 of SKXF01000158.1, forward strand.
GAATATCATTGTCGTCCCCCACTGAGACGATTGTCTCGCCGTCGACAGCAATTGCCGTGGCCTCTTTCAGAACCGGGTCCATGGTCAACACGAAGCCGTTGTGAAGAATCAGGCT
>SKXF01000284.1 GCA_007128555.1 Clostridia bacterium
CGCCGTGAAGAATGACACCATGAATCCGAGCATCGTCCCTCACATGCTGTCGAAGAGCATTCACATTGTTGAACGTGGCTATCACTGCATCGAGGGCGTTTATGCCTCGTTCGGGACTATCCGCTGCGTGGACAGCTCGACCACTGAAGCAGACAAAATACTGGCTCAGCGCCAGCGAACCTCCACCCACCCCGCTGACCTCGGCGGGATGGATGCCCAGGACGGCATCAAGTTCATCAAAAACACCCTTCTCTGCCATGATGCACTTTCCCCCGCCCTTCTCCTCGGCGGGGGTACCGATCAGGCGGATTTCACCCCCTGGGCCCGCATCATGACATCTAAGATAATCACTCAACGCCAAGGCGGCGCCGACAGAGGTCGCGGCATACAGATTATGGCCACAGGCATGTCCGACCTCTGGGAGGGCATCGTATTCTGCAACGATGGCCACCGTTGGCCCACCTTTCCCCCAACTCAATCTCGCCTCAAAAGCAGTTTCCATGCCCGCGATACCCGCCTGGACCACGAATCCATATCTCCGCAGCAGGCCTGTCAGGTAGTCACATGCATAGGCTTCTTCGAAGGACATCTCCGGATTGTCATACAGGTCCTGAGAGGTCTCTACCATGATGGGTAGAATGTCGTGTACTCTTCTTATCATCTGGGGAAACAGTTCTCGAACCAGATCTTTCACGGTAGCGCCTCCCCTAATGGGAACTTGTCCCGATCTCCTTAGAGGCCGCTGGATCTCCATACACGGTTTCATGGAATGTTGATCCTATGATTATGTGCAGCACATCACCCGTCACGGCATATGCAAGGGCCTCGATAACCTCAAGCATACAATCACTATGGCACAACGACAACCCTCATCAAGGTGATACATGCACCCTCCGCCCTGCTGTAGACCAGCATAGTCGCAGGTATGCAGCGCCAGAGGACGTGAACTGGGGTACGACAACGGGAAACCCAACGCTGCGACGCAGTGCAGGCCCAAGAGAAGGAAAAAGGCCTGATTGTTGCCACCAGGGGGGGTACCAAAGCCAATGTGACAAATATCCTTCAGATCGACGCCTCGTTTCCTGCTCTCATCTGCAAACTGCTCGTAGGCAGGAAGGATTAGCCACGAGGATTATCGAAGGTATTCCCTGAGCCATACTCACACCACACATGCGTTAGCCTCTCCTTTGGGGACAACATCCCAGGCGAGGCCCAGGGCCACACCGCACGAAGCCGTTGAAACAGGCTGTGGCACACATGGAATGGGAGGTCTGACTGAGCAATGAGTATTTTAATCAAGAACGGAACCATCGTCACAAGTGTAAGCGAATACCAGGCCGATCTACTCGTTGAAGGAGAGAAGATCGCTGCGATCGGAAAAAATCTGGACGGGCGTGCACGCGAAACCGTCGATGCGTCAGGGAAATACATTCTCCCGGGAGGTGTGGATAACCACAGCCACTTTGCGTTGCCCTTCGGGGGAACCTGGACCCGGGGCTTCGAGACCACACCCGCTGCAATCGTAGGTGGCACAACCACCGTGGTGGACTTCGCTCCACAGCCTGAAGGTCTGAGCATCCGGGAAGCCGTGTCCAAGCACTCCGAGGAACGGGCAGAGGGAACCTCGGTGGTGGACTTCGCTTTTCACGGCATGGTCATGGACGCCAGCGACAGCCTCTTCGAGGAAATTCCCCACCTCGCCGAGGCGGGCATACCCACGGTGAAACTCTTCATGGCCTACAAGGGCACCCCCTTTATGGTGGATGACGGGATCCTCTTCCGGGCCCTTGAGACCTCGAAGAAGGCCGGCGTGACCATCATGGTTCACGCCGAAAACGGAGACCTCATCGATGTCCTGCAAAAACAGTGCACTGAGAAGGGGCAGGTCGAACCCAGGTACCACGCAGTCTCGAGGCCCCCCACCGTGGAAACCGAGGCCACGGCCCGTGCAGTGGAAATCGCCGCCCTGGCCGATGCGCCGATCTTCGTCGTCCACGTAAGTTGCAAGGGAGCCATGGAGGCAGTGCGTGATGCCTACCAGGCCGGGGTGGCAGCATACGGTGAGACCTGTCCTCACTACCTCACCCTGGGCGTGGATGCCCTTTCCAAGCCGGATTTCGAAGGTGCCAAGTACGTCTGTTCACCCGCCCTGCGTTCCCCCGAACACCACGAGGCGCTGTGGCAGGCCCTTGACCGCGGATGGCTCCAGGTCGTCGGCTCCGATCACTGTGGGTTCAACTGGAAAGAGCAGAAGCACATGGGCATCGATGACTTCACCAAGATCCCCAATGGTGCTCCCAGTGTTCAGTACCGCCTGAACGTCCTGTGGACCTACGGCGTCAGAAAGGGCAAGATCAGTCGCCAGAAGCTGGTCGACGTCTACTCCACCGCCCCGGCCAAGTTAAACGGGCTGTTCCCCAGCAAAGGCGACATCGCCCCGGGCTCCGACGCCGACCTGGTGATTTTTGACGATACCTACGAGGGCGTCATGAGCGTCGAGGATAGTCTTGAGGGCGTCGACTACTGTGCCTTTGAGGGCATGGAGCAGAAGGGACGCGTGGAGAAGGTCTTCCTGCGCGGAAAACTCTCCGTCGATGACGGGCGCTTTGTTGGCGAGAAGGGCCAGGGTCGCTTCCTCAAGGGAGAGCCCTTCGGCTCTGCCTACCAGGGAATCTGCGAGTAGCCGACCGATATCGTCCCACAAGCGAATGACGCCTCGTGCAAGGGAGGACACCCATGTCCGTGCAACTCGATCAACTCACGGGGATGATCGACAGGATCAACGCCTTCAACGCAACCCCAGGGCGCGGCATCACCCGGCTCACCTTCACGCCTCAATACGAGGCAGCCAGACGATACCTGGTCGAGGAGATGGAGGCCCTCGGCCTCACTGTTCACGTTGATGACATTGGCAATCTCTTCGGCACCCTGGAGGGGGCCGACCCCAGCCTCCCTGCCGTTATGGCCGGGTCCCACATCGACACGGTAAACCATGGAGGGCGATACGACGGTGTCGTGGGTACGGTGGCAGCGGTTGAGAGCGCGAGGCGGATGATCCGGGAGGGAATCAAACCCCGGCATTCCTTCGTCGTGGGCCTGTTCGCAGAAGAGGAGGGCTCGCGCTTTGGCCAGGTCATGGCTGGAAGCAGGGCCCTCACGGGCCTGCTGGACAGGCAGACC
>SKXF01000386.1 GCA_007128555.1 Clostridia bacterium
GTGGTGCCCCGCATTCTCCCTTCGGGAGGGGAAGAGGGTGCCTCATCGTCAGCCTGGTGGCTCGTGGCTGCCCTCGTGGTCGGTGGTGGGATCTTCCTTGTGATCTCAACCGGTGGCTGGGAAGAAGCCCTGGCCCGGATCAACCAGTTCAACCCCTGGAACGGTGGAGGGCGCCCCCGGTGAGCTGAGGGGCATACGGAGGGACAGATGAGCGAACGCTATTTCATTGCCATATTCGTGGGGGTGCTCTGGGGGCTGGTAAACCGGATCCTCATGCTCCGGGTTGACTACCGGGCCTACCCTTCGTACCCCCACGCCTACATGTCCCATCTCGCCTTCGGGTTCCTGGCCAGCCTGGTGGGGACCGTGGCACCGGTGGCCCTGGCCGCCCAGCAATTTGACGCGGTCACCTTTTTGCTGTTGGTCGCCACCCAGTTCCGTGAAATCCGCAAGATGGAACGGGACAAGCTGGAGCGGCTGGAGTCCATTGAACTGGTACCCCGGGGTGCCAACTACATCGAGGGAATCGCCGAGGTCTTTGAGCTGAGAAACTACCTCATCATGTTTGTTTCCGCCGCGGCGGCGGGGGCGGTGCTCCTGTGGGGAGAGTCCCTCGGCGCGCTCGTTGGGCTGATCCTGGTTGCAGGGACCCAGCTGCTGCGTTCGGACCTCAGGCTCGATGACGTGGCGAGAATCCACATGGCGCCGGTCCGGTTTGAGGGCTTCCAGCTTTTCGTGGAGGATGTTGATTTCATGAACGTGGCCCTCCCGGACCTGCGTGCGACGATCGAGAAGTGGGGGGTTGGAATGGTCATCGAGGCAAAGGACAGCGAGTATCTTGGGGTGCTCGATAACCTGGGCCAGCGCCAGGCCATCATTCATGACCTGGTTCATGTTCTGGGTAACCGGGCCGATGTGGATACTGCGGAGTTGAAACCCCAGGTGAGAAAGAACCTTGAGTCCGGTAAGATGGCTCTCTACTTCTGTCCCATGGACGGTGACGAGGAGAGGATCCTGAAGGTGGCCGCTCACACCCCCATACTGAGCAACGCAAGGCGGGGATCAGGGGAGGGATTGTGAAGACAATGAAAATGGAGAAGTGGCCTGTGGCCTGCATCACCGTCGACCGGGAACGGGTGGTGGCGGGTGGAATCCCGGTGTTCATAGCTGACGATGAAGAGGAGATGGCGCAGATGGCCACGATCCTGTCCAGGGTTCTGGATGCCGCGGCTCATGACCTGGGGAACGGTGTGTTTCTGGTGGTTCAGCATTAGTCGCATCGCCCTGGTTAACCGGTCCAGCCGGGACGGATCCGTCGAGTTGAAGGGTCCGAGGGGAGATTACTGCGTTGAGGGTGGGCGCTGGACGCAGATCTGTCGGAATGTGCTGACCTCGCTTTTTGGTCCTCCCGTCAACGTTGAGGCGGATGGAAACGAGACATATGATTGCCGGTTGATTCGCCCCGAGAGATGGACCCGGCCGGTGGTGGTCTATCATTGTTTTGGCGGCGCCCATACTTCCGTCGTCAGTGGTGCGCTGCACCTGGGCTGGCTGCCCCGCCGAGGCGTGCTGGAGCGCGAGGCCCTCGAGGCCCTGGAACCGTTCGACTCTCTGGAGACCCGGATCGGGCAGATCCATCACCTGGGCCGTGACCATCGGGGAGTGGAGGTTAAGGCCATGGGCTTCGGCGGAGGTACGGAGATTCTGTGGCCCCTTTATGCGCAGCTGATGGATATGATCGGATGGAGCGCGAAAGAGATCATCGACTGCCACACACTACCGGCGGCGGGGGTGATGCTGAGAGTCGGCGGTTTCGTGTCGCTGCATCTCGGCCTGACCTGGCCGGGACGTTTCCTGGTGATTGGCGGTGTGCGGCGGGCTCACGCCCAGCTGGTCGATTATGTGGAGGGCGTTGAGCGCAAGCTGGATGCAGCTGGGGCGCCCGGGTAGTATCTTGCGAGTTGGTTTTTATTGGCGTAGTGTTAGGAAGTGATGGATCTGCAGCAGAGGATGGGGGGAGCAAACGTGAAATCGGTCGTTGCAATTGTCGGTAGGCCGAACGTGGGCAAATCGACCCTGTTTAACCGGCTCGTAGGTGAGCGACGCTCAATAACGGACAAGACCCCGGGTGTCACCCGTGACCGGATCTACGGTGAGGTGGAGTGGACCGGACGGGAGTTCGTGGCCATTGACACAGGGGGTTGGGAGGATGACCGTCGGGATATGGATATGTCTCGGCGAATGCTCTCAAGGGCGATTCGGGAACAGGCCGAAATCGCCCTGGATGCGGCGGACGCTGCCGTACTCGTTGTGGATGGACGAACGGGCCTGACCACGCTGGACCAGATGATGGCGGATCTGCTGCGTTCCAGGGGTCTCCCCGTCGTTCTAACTGTCAACAAGATGGAATCACGGTCCCTGGCCGACGATGTCTCCGAGTTCTATGCCCTGGGTCTGGGCGAACCCCTGCCCATCTCCGCCGAACACGGACACAATACCGGCGACCTGCTGGATGCGATCGTGGCTCTCCTGGCGCCCACGGAGATCCTTTCGGAGGATCAGGAGCGGGAGGTCATCCGTGTCGCAATCGTGGGCCGACCCAACGTGGGAAAATCTTCCCTCCTGAATGCGCTTCTGCGCGATGAACGGGTGCTTGTCTCCGATCGTCCGGGAACGACCCGGGACGCGATCGAGGTGGCCTGGAGCTGGGAGGGACAGGATTTCGCCTTTGTGGATACCGCGGGCCTCAGGAAGCGCTCCAGGGTGGAGGAGAAGTTGGAGTGGCACAGCGTATCCAGGGCTCTCAAGGCCATAAGAAATAGTGATGTGGTACTCCTGCTGTTGGATGCCGAGGAGATGGTCACAGAGCAGGATCAGCGCATTGCCAATTTCACCCGCAGGGAGGGCAAGGCTGCGGTCATCGTGGTCAACAAGTGGGACGTCGTTGAGACGGAGACGGACACGTGGGATGATTATGTCGATCTGATCCAGCGGCGCCTATACCTCATTGATTATGCCTCAGCTGTGTCCATATCGGCCCTCACCGGGCAGAGGATCATGCGGCTCCCGGCCATGGTGCTGGCTGCTCACCGCTGTTGGCGGACCCAGGTCCCCACGGCGGAGCTGAACCGAACGGTACGAAGGATCATGGAGCGACATGAGCCCCCGGTCTCCAGAAGCGGAAAGAAGCTCCGCATCTATTATGCGACCCAGGTCGCGGTAGGTCCGCCCACCTTCCTGTTCTTTGCCAACGACCCCAGGCAGATTACGGAGAACTACCGGCGCTATCTCGACCGGGCCATGCGCCAGGAGCTGGGCCTGTCAGGAACTCCGATCCGTCTTCTGTTCAGAAGGTCCGAATGAGGGAGGCTTTTCCACGCCCGAGGGCGAATTGGTTATTCTGAGTGGTGGGAAAGGAGTCTCAGATGCCAACTGTCCTGGTTATTTTGATCGGGTATCTCGTCGGATCGATACCCTTTGGCTACCTGGTGGGCAAAGGGTACGGGAAGGACATTCGCGATCACGGGAGCGGCAACATTGGCACCACCAATGCCTTTCGTCTCCTGGGCCCGGTGTGGGCCGTGATTGTTCTGCTCCTCGATGCTGGCAAGGGTTACTTTGCCTGTTACCTGGCTGCGCAGTTGAACCTGCCCCTTGAGGCGGTCGCGGGCAGCGGGCTGGCAGCCGTTGCAGGGCACAACTGGTCTTTGTTCCTGGGGTTCAAGGGAGGCAAGGGCGCTGCCACCACGGCTGGAATTTACCTGTATATGTCGCCGGCGGTGGTCTCTATAGGACTCGGGGTCGCGGCGCTCACGGTCATCGTGACCCGCTACATGTCCCTTGGCTCCATGCTGGGAGTTATTGCGGGAGCGTTGATTGTGCAGTTCGGTCCCCATCCCCTGCCGTACAAGCTGGCGGGCGTGGTGGTCGTGGCGTGGAGCCTGTGGCAGCACCGGGGCAATATTGACCGTCTTCGGCGCGGGCAAGAGCGGAAGCTGGGGAGCAAAAAGAGAGAGGAGTGACCGGCTCACGTGGGTGCAAAGGTGGCTGTGCTGGGGGCGGGCAGCTGGGGCACGGCACTGGCAGCCGTGGCGGCCCGTCAGGGAAATGAGGTCCTGTTGTGGGGGCGCAGGACAGAACAGGTTCGCAAGATGCTCGAAACACGGCGCAATCCCGACTACTTGCAGCACTACGAACTGGAGCAGGGGATTACCCCAACCGATGACCTTGTGGAAGCTGTGCAGGGCTGTGATGCGATCCTGGTGGCCGTGGCATCTTCGGGCATCCGGGATCTTTCCGGTCACCTGGCCCAGGCGTATCCCGGAGGCGTTCCCGTGGTCAGCGTCACCAAGGGTCTGGAACCGGGCACGGATCTGCGCATGACCCAGGTCCTTGCTGAGCAGCTGGGATCGGAGTCAGAGGGGCTCCTGTGCGCTTTATCGGGTCCGAATTTTGCTGAGGAGATCATTCGTGGTTTGCCCGCGGGTACGGTAGTTGCCTGCGAAGACGAGGGCTGCGCCCATCGCGTTCAGAGGATCCTGAGCGGCCCCGGTCTCCGCGTCTATACCAGTGACGACCTGGTGGGGGTGGAACTGGGAGGGGCCCTGAAGAACGTTTATGCCATCGCAGTGGGGATTGTGCAGAGCCTGGGCCTTGGGGTTAATATCCAGTCGACCCTAATAACCCGGGGGCTGGCGGAGCTGGCCCGGCTCGGGGTGAAGATGGGGGCTCACCCCTTCACCTTCGCGGGGCTCTCGGGCCTGGGCGACATGGTGTTGACCTGCACCAGTGATCTGAGCCGGAATCGCAGGGCCGGGTTGGCCCTGGGACAGGGCCAGGGCCTGGAGGAAGTTGAAGCTGCGGGGGAGACGGTGGAGGGAATTCGTTCGGCGCGTGCGGTTCGGGAGCTTGCCCAGCGGTGTGACGTGGAGATGCCCATTGCGGAGCAGCTGTACCAGATCCTGTTTGCGGGAAAGACTCCCACAGCGGCAGTGGAGGAACTGATGGAGCGGGGTGCCAGAACCGAGCGCGAGGAGGAATTCGTGATGGATTCGGGCATCCTGGGAGGGCAACGTCCATGAGTGGTATCTCGGCTGGGACGCAATGAGATCAGCCGACTGATGCTTGGTCGTGGTGATCGTAGCCGTAAGCACATCCCTGCATACACTTGACTCACCTTCACCTCACAGGCTCACACCTGTGAAAGCGGGCCCTGTCCTGGTGCGAACTCGCGGCTCAGCTCTCGATAGGCTTCCGCCATTTGCGGGTGCACAGCCGGGATCTCGGATCGATTCGCCCAGAGCTAGTTGAGGTACACGAAAACTGCGGCGCGAGGGAGGTCTCCAGCGCCTTCTCCATGTGCCTGTGAAAAGGGACCTGCCCAGGCTATCAGCTCAGTTTGCCCGCCACCACCGTGATGTTATCCAGCCGAGATGCCCCGGGCCGAGAGATGTTGTGTGGCAGCGTATGGCGTTCAGGATTTCGGGGTTGTCAAGGCCAAAGAGTGCTTTAGCGAACACCCGGGAGGTTTTCTGGTGAATGAGGGAGGGAGCTTTCCGTTCCTCGGGTAGAATCTCGATGCCGCGAAGCGGCGCGCTTCGAGCTGTGTCGTCGGCTACCAGACCTTGCTCACATCGTGCAACCAGGCGGCGGTTGCAGCGGACTCCGGGTCTGCCCCAAATGGGTCAGCGAGGCGCAGCGCCCACTGTACGACGGATTCTGTGTGCCGGACAGTCTCTTGCTGCCCGGCACACAGGAACAGACGCGTAACCTTCTGCTGGAGAGATCCGCTGGAATCCATTTGTGCCCTCAGGTACTGCAGGTTCTGCATGATGCTTCCAGCTATCCGGCGATTCATCTAGACCATCCTTATGGCAAATTGCGGGCAGTCCGGCGCACAGTACCCACAGAGGATACACTTTTCCCTTCGGATTTTGCATTTGCCGTCCTCGATGTAGAGGGCGTCGTTGGGGCAGTGATCCAGGCAGGTGCCGCAGCCAGCGCAGAAGGCCGCAATGAACATCTGCTTGTTGTTACGGGCTGTCTCCTCCCACAGTTTCTCGTCCACCTCGGAGTCGTCGAGGAGTGCTGCATTCACGAGGAGTTCCTTCAGATTGACCATGCCCACGGCCACCACGTCAATGCCCGTGAGCGAGGTGACGAAATCGAGGGCTCCGCGGCGATCTTCCAGCAGATTACCCCCGGCAAAGGCCTTCATGGCATACATTGGTTTTCCCGCCTCGTGCACGCGCTCAATGGCCCGGACCATGTCATCCCTGTCTCCGTCGAGGACTCCGTGGCCCGTCCGGTTGATCAGCGGGAAGACGACTTCGATGGCATCCTCCGTAGCTGCCCGTGCGACCACGGTCGCGGAGTGGGTGGATATGCCCACGCGTCCGACGATCCCACGAGCCTTGTAGTCTTCCAGGCACTCAAGGGCGCCCCTGCGCTTCTCGAAGACATCGGGCTGCACGCGGGCCGCGTGGAGATGGAAGATGTCAATGTGTTCGAGTCCGAGCTCCTCCTGGGCTTCTAGCACAGCCTCCTCCATCTTCTCATAGGATTCTGCACCGGACTTGGTTGCGACGTAGATCTTGTCACCCGTGTGCCTGTCCAAGGCGTGGCGAATGTGGGGATAGGTCCCGTAGCTCTGGGCGGTGTCGATGAAGTTCACGCCGCACCTGAAGGACTCAAGCAGGATTTCGCCAGCCTCAGCGGGGGGCATGTTCCTTCCCGCCGGCCCTATGGGCAGTACCCCGAAGCACAGCTTGCTCACGTTCCAGCCCTGGCCCCAATCGATTTTTTTCATGGTGCACCTCCTAAATTATGCATCCTCTCCTGTTGTCAAGTCGTTCCGGGGTTGTTGAGGCCCTGTGGCCTGTCTGTTCGTGGCCCCGGTTTGACGTTTGAGGGTTTTCGTCTTGCGCCGAATGAGAGACCCGGCATCACCCTGTGGTTACTCTACCCATTCGACGATCAGGCTTCGTTTCCTTGCAGTGGATGGGGAGCGGCGTTTCGCCGTGGCGGGAACCCTGGCGATCGTTTCCCCCATGACACGGTCCCGAGGCCGAATCCTGCTGTGGTTTTGACCGTTCAAGTCAAGACAGATCGGGACAGGCGGGCGGTCGCGTGAGCGAACGGTGACGCATCGGTTCGCAGGATTCGGTTCTGCTCGTGCCGAAGAGTGGCGGGAAGTCGACCCCGGTCAGGGTGGAGGATGGGGAAGTCGGCCCCCAAGCTGGTTGCGGACAGGCGCCCCCTCAGCGGCTTCCCCTTTCCTGTCGATGAGGCATCATGGGTGCAATCAGGGGGGCTGTCAGCCCGTGGTGACCCCATGAGTCGAGGAGGTATTACTATGGACAAAGGACATCTTTTGCTCACCGGTTCTGCCTGGGTCAGGCCTGCTGCGCAGCAGCTGAAGGCCTCGCTCGAGATGGTCCTGCGTCCTGCCAGGGACACAGGCCATTTCACCTTCCTTCTGCATCGGGGACTGGAGCTGGAGTTTGTGATCGGTGAGGATATTTCGCACTGGGAGTACCTGGAGGACGCTTCCGGCAGTTTTTCGCCAGAGGCCAGACAGATCAGGGTCGAGCTGGAGGGTTTGAGAGGTGCAGGGGATGCGATCCGGTTGTCTTTGGCCTACGCGGGCCAGGTCGGCCGGGTCACGGAGTGGCAGATCAACCGCATCACGCGTGAATGGGTGGAACTGGGCCTGTACAGCCCGTGGTTTCCCCTCGTGCCGGATGGCCCGGATGTGGTCCGTCTCGAGTATGACCTGGAGGTCACGGTAGCGGGAGATTACCACGTGGTGGGGGCTCAGCGGATCGAGGGAAGTCGGTGGCGACTGGCATCAGGCCGCCCTGGGCAGGACATGGTGCTTCTCGCCGCGCCGGGGTTCCACTCGCTGACGAGATCCGATGGCAATGCATCGATCTCCGTGCATCGGACCGGGCTGGATAACCAGGCTGCTGCACATGCCCTGGCCGATGTCGGCCTGGATCTACTGAACGTCTACCGGGAGTGGTTTTCCGATCCGACGAGCCGGGACATCATTGTTGTGATCGCGCCCCGGTCGACGGGCGGTGGCTACGTCAGGCGCTCCCTGATGGTGCTGTCCGAGGACGCTCTCACCGCGTTCGAGACGGAGACGGTAAGAACCTTCAAGTGGCTGGCCCACGAGATCGCCCACCTGTGGTGGTACCGGGCTCCCTCAGGCAGCTGGGAAGATTGGCTCAACGAATCCATGGCGGAGTATTGCGCCCTTAGGGCCGTGGCAGCGAGGTACTCAGAGACCATCTGCGAAACGATGCTTAACAATAAGCGCGAAAAGATGAAGGATCTTCCCCCTGTGAAGGGACTCGACAGGGCATCTCCCCATGCAGCAGACGTCCTGTACAGCAAGGGGTGCGTGCTGCTGGGCGACCTCAGGGAGCGGACGGGGGAGAAGGCGTTCACTGCGCTCCTCAGAAGGCTCCTGGCGGTGCCGGCCCTGTCGACGGAGAGGTTCCTGGAGGAGCTGTCCCATGTGGCCGGTCCCAGGATCGCACGGGACTTCGAGGTCATGCTTCGAGAATAGTTAGCCGTCGATGGTGTGGGGCGCAGGGGGTACCTTGGCCTCTGACAACACCTGAAGTGGCCGCGTCTCCGGGGGGTCCCTGGTGTCAATTGCTACCAGGGTATACTGCGGAGGATTATCTGCCCCGTCGCCGAAGTGCTGTGAAGTGCATGAAGGGATCATGCGTACAACACGGAGGCGATAACCGATGCAGACCCCATCTTGGCCCCCGGACCATCATTCCGCCTGGCTTGACGTGGACCTGGACGCCCTGGAGTTCAACTACCATTACATCAAACAGCAGATCGCCCCTTCCCGGATCATCGCCGTGGTCAAGGCCTACGGCCTGGGAATCGGCGCCGTAGCTGCCGCGAGGAAGTTCGAGTCCCTCGGCGTGTACATGCTGGCGGTTTCCAATTTCCACGAGGCCACCTACCTGCGGAAGCACGGGATCCAATGCCCGATCCTGGTGATGAGCGGCCTGCTCCCAGGGCAAATGGACGTGGCAATACGACTCCACCTCAGCTTCTTTGGTTTCGATGAGCCATCCCTCAGGACGGCCGACGCTCTCGGTCGGGACCTGGGCAGGCCGGCGCGCATCCACCTGAAGGTGGATACCGGACTGGGGCGGCTCGGCATCTTGCCGGGGGACGCTGTGGCGATACGGGAGGTGCTGGCGCAGCTGGACTGGATCGATGTGGAAGGCGTCGCCAGCCACGTAGCCTCTCCGATTCAGCCGGAACACGATGATTTCACGCGCCTGCAGTACCAGGCGTTCCTGGAGGCGTGCGAGATCCTCGACCCTGACCACAGGACCGTTCATCACTTCGCTTCCTCGAACACCCTACCGAGGCTTAGCGAGATCAATGCCGATGCTGTCAGGTGCCAGGCCATCCTCTGGGGTTGGGCCCACTACTGGCCCCTCCCGTGGCCCCTCAGGCCGGCCGCCTCGTTCAAGGCCCGGGTGGTCCAGGTCAAGGAGCTCCCCCGGGGACACAATGTCGGCTACCGGTTGCTGTATACGACGGATCGGCCAACGCGACTCGCTGTTGCTTCCATCGGTGTGGTTGATGGTATGAAGGGCGAACACGCGGGGGGCGGCTACGTTCTGATCCGGGGGAGGCGCTGTCCGATCATCGGAATGTGTTCCTGCGTGATGATGGTCGATGTGACCGGGGTAGAGGATGCTGAGGCCGGTGACGAGATCGTGCTGATCGGTACCCAGGGGTCTGAGACCCTGACTGCCGTGGACTTCGGCCTGATGGGCCAGTCCTCGTTTATGAGCGTCATGGCCATGATTTCACCGAGGGTACCCCGTCGCTACTGGGACGGCGGAGAATACATCGGCAGCGAGATCTTCTGCGAAACCGAGGACTGGGAGTTTTGAGTCTTGTCATCTGACCAGGTCTTCGCCTGTCGCCTGGTCTACCATAATCCTCTCTTCAGAGGCAAGTTGGATGAGGGGAGAGGGACGATCCTACGAAGGGTCAGCGTCGGCCGAGGGGGCCCCAAGACCAACGCGAGTGATGGTGCACGAGACCTCGCTGTACGGGGCCATGGAGAAAGGGACTCGCGGCAGGGCAGATGGCATGGCGTCTTAAGGACGTTGACGCATTGACCATTTCTGCAGGATTTCACTCCATGTTCATATTATCCCCCGCTCTTCATATACATTACTGTCCGCATGCGGACAAGTAATTATGGTGTGTCCGGGAGAACGAGACCGGTGTGCCTAAGGAGGGATGCTGGGGCATGGTAGACGATAATGGGGCGGCTGTCTTTCACGACATAGCCGAACGAACGGGCGGAGATATCTACATCGGGGTAAGTGGTCCTGTCAGGACGGGCAAGTCCACGTTCATAAAGCGATTCATGGATCTCATTGTCCTGCCAAATATAGTGGACAAACACGAGCTCGAGCGGGCTAAGGATGCTCTGCCGCAGGCTGGAACCGGCAAGGCGGTAATGACCACCGAGCCGAAGTTTGTCCCTGACGATGGCGTCGAGGTAGAGGTCATTGAGAATGTGAAACTGACGGTCCGGCTGGTGGATTCGGTTGGGTTCCCCGTCGAGGGAGCCTCCGGCTACGAGGACGAGGATGGCCCCAGGATGGTGGTCACCCCGTGGTTTGACTACGAGATCCCCTTTGAAGAAGCGGCCGAAATCGGCACCCGAAAGGTCATGGTGGATCATTCCACCCTGGGCCTCGTGGTCACCACAGACGGCAGCTTCGGGGACCTGGGACGAGACAATTTCGTGCCCGCTGAAGAGCGGGTAATCGCTGAGATGAAGAGCACGGGCAAACCCTTCGTTGTCCTGATGAACAGCGCTCACCCCGAGCGGGAAGACACGGTGAATCTCTGCGAGGAGCTCAGCGAAGAGCACGATGTGTCGGTCATATCGGTAGACTGCGCCCTTCTGAACGAAGAGGATATCGAGCTGATCATGGAGCAACTGCTGTATGAATTCCCGGTCAGAGAGGTGCAGGTCAACCTGCCCGTGTGGGTCGAGGAGCTGGAGAAGGATCACTGGCTCAGGGAGCAGCTCGAGGATTGCATCGGCCAGGCCGTGGAACGGATCGAGCGCCTGCGAGACATCTACGATGCGATCGCCTTGCTTCGGGACAATGACCTCACGGAGTCGGTAACCCTGACCAACCTTGAGCTGGGAAGTGGTGTGGCCAGCGTAGATATGGCCGCTCCCGAGGCGTTCTTCTACCAGATCCTCGGGGAGATGAACCAGGTTGAACTGGCCGGGAAGGCGGACACCATCCGGCTGATGAAGGACCTGGTCATTGCCAAGCAGGAGTACGATAGGATCGCCGGGGCCCTCGATGATGTGAGAGAGGTTGGTTACGGGCTGGTCGTCCCCAGTGTCGACGATGTCGAGTTCGAGCAGCCGGAGCTCGTCCGCCGTGGGAGCCAGTTTGGAATCCGGTTGCAGGCCCGGGCGCCCTCGCTTCACTTCATACGTGCCGACATCTACACAGAGGTCACACCAATGGTGGGCTCAGAGCGTCAGTCGGAGCAGCTGGTGGCGTATTTGACGGATCGATTCGAGGACGATCCCGAGGCCATCCTGAGCACAGATATCTTCGGGAAGCCGATTGCCGATCTCTTGCGAGAGGGAATCGAGGATAAGCTGTACCAGATGCCCGAAGATGCTCGGGAGAAGCTCCAGGAGACCCTGGTGAGGATTCTGAATGAGGGAACTGCAGGTCTCATCTGTATCA
>SKXF01000104.1 GCA_007128555.1 Clostridia bacterium
CCATCGCCAGGACCGGCGTTGCTCCCAGTCCCGCGGGTACCTGCTGTGTAATCTCCGCGAAAACCTCGTCCCTCTCAAGGCAATAGACCCCGATTCCTTCATCAATGCTATGTCCGGTGCGGTAGGTGACGGTGAAGACCTCGCCGGTGTCCTCGATGAACTCTGCCACCAGGGCCCTGGACTCGGCCGGCATCATGAACGCAAAGGAGGGGTCCCAGCTCTGCGGGACGCCATCTATGCTCCACTGCTTGAACAGGTAACCGGACTCCACCTCGGCAGTTACCGTCACGTCTGCCCCCGGCGGGTAGTCGCCTCCGCCGGTGACCGTCCCACCGTCAACGGGATCCGCCACCACCGTGAGCGTATAGGCATCGGGGACAGCCTCGGTGAAGTGGGCCACCAGGGTCACATGGGAGGCCGGCATGGTGTATGCAAAGGACGGCTGCTGGCTGACCGGAACCCCGTTCTCGGTCCACTGGCTGAAGACGTATCCCGGGAGAGGTTCGGCCTCGACGGTCACCGTGCGGGCCGCGGTGAACCTTCCGCCACCGAAAACCGTCCCTCCGATGTCTGGGTGGGACTCAAGGGTCAACTGATACCGAGTGGGAGACGGAGGAGTCTCTTCCTCGTCCTCGGCCAGCACCTCCGGTGATTCCACCTCGATTTCTGCCTCCGCCAGCGCCAATGCCTCCAGCCATGCATCCGACGCGTTGTCAATGATCATCACGGCCTCGGCCCGGGTCAACGAGTGGAACGGTCGGAAGGTCGCGTCCGGGTACCCCCGCACGAGCCCCGCCTCAACGGCCGCTCCGATGGCCCCAGCGCTCCAGCCGGGAAACAGGAAGGCATCGACAAAGCGAGCCGTCCCCCCCGGCGCGCCCTCGAGGTCCAGCACCCGCACCAGGGCCACCGCCGCCTCCTGCCGCGAGATCTCATCCCCGGGCCGAACCCTTCCATCGGGGTCGCCCTGGATGTACCCGGCGACCGCGGCGGCGGCCACCACATGCGCGTACCACGCCTCCTCAGACACATCGGTGAATCCGGAAGCATCCTCGCTCTCATACTCAAAAGCCCGGTTCACGAAGGCCATGAACTCGGCCCGCGTGACGGGCACCTCCGGGCGGAATGTACCGTCGGGATACCCGTCGGCCCATCCCTGCCCCACCCACTTGTCGATCACCGTTTCCGCCCAATGCCCCGCCACATCGGCCAGGACACGGTCCTCGTCCGAGGAATCCCCGGTTCCCGCTGTCGCGGGCAAGGCCGCCGTGGCCGTGAGGAACACCACGACCAACAGGGCCACCGGGACCTGCATGAAACGTCGCATCGCTATCCACTCCCTTTCACAATCTTTCCATCTCCGCCTTCATGGAACGACGAGGGCCGTGCCCCGTCCCAGACTGGGCCTCGGCCTGACAAGCCTCAGCCCTGTTCAGAAGGGCCGACGCCAGGGCCCCGACGTCGGCCTCATCCGATAGAAACGTGTCCACAATGCGGGCCAGGCGCTCGTTGTCCTGCTGGCTGTACGACCGATTGTGAACACCAATCAGGCGCATGGCCGAGGTCCTGTCCCGAATGAGGGCTATCCGGCTGCCCAGTTCGCATTCCGTCGGCACGGATAGAAACACCAGGGCCTCCGGATCATGCCGGCAGCACAGGTATTCCAACCCATCCAGGGTGCAGACCACCCCGATGACCGGCTGCCCCTCCGACCAGGATTGCAAGAGATCCACGGCGGAGGAGCAATAGATGTTCTCTCGAACAAACAGGATCCAGCCTCCCATGACCCTCACCTCCTTCGTCCTCGCGGCTTCCGTGGGCGCATGCCCCCTGGGGAACACAGGTGACACGCTTCACCGTTCAGCTGCCATGATCGATCGGGACCTCCCATAAAATCAAAAACCGCCTGCATGGCTGCAGCCGGTTTCACTCTGGCTCGTCGCGACCCACATGTGACCAACAGATGTCGCGCATCATCGCCTCTGCACGGAACCACCTGATCTTTTGCGCTGCGAGCCGGAAACACCATCGGCGCCCATCTCGCCTGGCTAGCTAATCCCCAGCCTGCGTCAGCTCCTGCTCAGCGGGGATCCAGGATGCCCTGGTGCACCCCACTTTCCTTACAGTTTAAGGGGATGAGCAGGGAGAAACAGCCCGGAGTTCTCACCCGTTCTCTCACCAGATCCGGGGTACTGTGAAATATCTCATGGCACTGCATGAAATCTATCATCACGGGGACATTGGAGGGCGGAGACAGCCGTCCCTGGGGATGCCGATGTCATGGGAGTGGTCAGGTATCAGGGGACGTCCAACCGGATCGATGGAACTTCTGTCTTCACCACCGGGCCCGGAGGCTAATGGTTCGCCGTTGCACCGAAGCCGGTCCGACGCCGTGCGGCCGCTTATATCAGGCTAGCGAGAAAGGGGCTCACTGGGCGAGCCACGGCCCCTTTCGAGCACCAATGAGGAAGGAGGACTCACCCAGGTCACCCGGAGACCCGTGGGATGCTCCCCTGGTCTTGGGTAGGGGGCCTATCGTGCGCCCTCGATCCAGGGTGATGGAGCCGTCTGCTCTAAGTAAGGGCGGAGATCTCACCGGTACGCTCGATGCTCCGATAGATAATGAAGCAACGATTCACACTGCTCAATGTCCCCGGCCCTGTCGTCATCGACGTGCTCCTCGAACGTCCAGCAGGTGCTCAGCATCCTGTCAACAACGCCAGAAGGGGCAACGAAGCGCTTCGGAAGACACTGCCCCCATTTCATCCATGATTCCCTCCCATCCGGCCGGTTCCAGGAAATCGAGATCGTTGATGATGAACCGGGCCGACTGCATGGGCGCCGGTCCGATCACCCCTTCGGATCGATAATCTTCCAATCATCCTTTCCTTCTTGGAGGATGTAGTCGTGATGCAGGTCACGGCAAGAGAACCGTTGGGCAGAACCCAAGGTCCTCGAGAAATGGCTCCGTCTCATCTGCGATCGCAAGCATCCTCGGGTCGTCTGGATATCCTTGAGGAGCCGTTCAAACGCCCGGCGAGCCACGTCTGACGCTCGAGGAGGTCCATCCCAGGGACCAGCCAACAGAGTAGCGTCCGGGCCAGTGGTGCCGGGATGGCGATTCGCTCGCTAATCCCGGGAACGA
>SKXF01000245.1 GCA_007128555.1 Clostridia bacterium
AAAAACTAACCGTCAATACCCTCAAATCCCACCCTACCTTGAACCAACCCATTCCCAATACTCACACGGGCTGCTAGGGCCGCCATGAAGTGGACGGCATGTTGCCATGGGTGATGGTAAGAACGGTTTCCGAGGGCCAAACCAGTGACTCGCTCCCTTCGGGGTGCCACACGCCCGATCAAGGGGAGCGAGTCACCTTGATCGGGCGCGGAAAAGCAGGACCGTCCAGACCGGGATCGCGACTTTGGCGCGATGGTCAATCCAGGACTTGTGGGTTCTCCCGCCCCGCGACGGTTAACGGATCTGGATCTCCAGCACAACGAAGGCGAGATCCGGGTCTTCCGTGGGAATAGCGGGATGTCCCATCTCCCTGGTCAAGAGTGAGACCCCGTCCAGCTCAACCCATTCTGACACCCTGCGCGCAATGGCCCCAGATTGGCGTTCACGCTCGGAGGCAAGACGATGGACGAGTACCGTCGTCGGCCCAAAGGATTGCTGGCCCAGGGAAGAATACTCCCATTCAGTTGTGATCATCTCGGGTGGCAGGTTCCCCGCAGCCACCTGCCGCAATGCATGGACCTCTTGTTCCAGGTTTATGTGCCGTTCAAGTATCCTGCGAAATGCACTGACAGCGACCACATCTTCCAACCTCTGAACGGACATCTCATTGCCGTTTTGCTCGCAACGGATGATGTCATAGTCCGTATCTACCCAGAAGTCCCAGTAACCATCGTCATCATCCTTAGGGGAGGTCTGGGGTCCCGCTGGCGTCTCCACGACAGCCTCCCAGTACGCTCCCTCGATCCGGAACCTGTGCGCATCCTGCCCATCGATCGGTTCAACGCCCATGCACTCATACTTCATGTGCAGACCGGTATCCTCACAGCGAAACTCCAATAGAGTGAATGCTTCATGGATCGGTCGAAACCGGAAA
Source organism: Clostridia bacterium (assembly GCA_007128555.1). Next base: position 935 of record SKXF01000245.1, read on the forward strand.
ACGTCAAGGGAAATCATGTGCAGGTTTATTGGGAGGACGATGTCGTCCAGGGGACCTTCCGTTTCAGGTTCTGGATCCTCTTCCTCTGCCTCCTCCTGCGGATCTGCAGGGGGCTCCGTCACTTCCTGGGGTGGCAGGGGCTCCGCCTCTTCTTCTGGAGACCCGCACCCGGGAAACACAACCAATGCAAACATGATCAGGCACACGAGGCCCCACACCCACCCACGACTCCGGTTATCCTTCATATCCACCCTCCCACGTTCGGTTCAATGACAGAAACTGCACCATGCTGACACATTCCCCTGTCCCTGCATGTTGCTGTCTGCACCTGTATACCTACCTCAGGATCACTATATCTGGTGAAGATAACCATGGCAAGCTCCGGGCGCTAGAGTTGGACAGGCGCGATTGACCCGGGGCACTATGGGGATTAATGCGGTTTCGCAGTTTCTACAGACACCCGACCTGTCCGGCTGACTATTATGGGCGTCAAATGTTCCCCATCGGGACTGGTATCCGCCTTCGAAAACCCCGAACGGCAGGTCGTGATTGACGGGGGACGGAGCATGACCCCTCCCAGGCTGTTCCACGGTGGTCATACACGATACGAATCCACCTGGGACGGTGGGAGCCGGACTTGTACTTGGCGACGGGATGGGGATCCCCTTTCATAGGACAAGATGGGCCTGGTGAGCCTCGCGGGGCTCTCCGCCCTGGCAGTCCTTAACGTGCTGATCTGGGTGACAGGAGACATCGATGGGCTTCAGAGGGAACCGATGGGTATGCCAGCGTGAATCTGGGGGCAGCCTTTGGCTGGCTCACCCGAATCTTCGCCCTGGGGTAGCGTGGACCTCGCCAGCGGCACCGCATCCTACCCTACATGATCCGGATCAACAAGTGGGGGCCTCCGAGTCACCCTTCGTGTTCGGAGACCCCCAGGCTGACATCCAATATGTCCAACTACAGGCATCTCACGCGAGATAGTGTCTGAACCACGCTGCCGTGCGCTCCATCCTGTCCACCTGGTTCTGCGGCTTCGCAAGGCCATGGGGTTCTCCCGGGTAACGGACCAGGACACTCTCTTTCCCCTGGCGCTTCAAAGCCGTGAAGACCTCTTCCGACTGCGAAATAGGACAGCGAAGATCATTTGCTCCGTGGAGCAAGAGCAGCGGCGTCGTGACCTCTCCCATGTGTCGCACCGAGGAGTGAGCCAGGAGAGTGTCGGGATCCTCCCAGGGCGTTGCCCCCGTCGAAAACTCGGTGAAGCCAAAGCCCACGTCGCTGGTACCGTACATGCTGTACTGGTCGCTGACACAGGCTCCGCCCACAGCCGCCCCAAATCGGTCGGTCTGGGTGACGATCCAGCAAGTCATGAACCCGCCGTAGCTCCACCCCGTGACGCCGAGGCGATCACCGTCGACAATCCCCATCTCAATGCCGTGATCGACGCCTGCCATCAGGTCCTCGTAGTCCTTTCCCCCCCAGTCTTCGACCACGGCCAGGCTGAACCTGGCACCGTAGCCGGAGCTGCCCCTGGGGTTGAGATACATCACCGCGAACCCCTCACCGATGAGATGCTGAAACTGCAGCGAGAAGCCATACCCATACATCCCACTGGGTCCACCGTGAACGGCCAACACCGTGGGATGACGCTGTCCCCTGGAAGCACCCGGCGGACTCATCAACCATCCCTCAATCTCCCACCCGTCTGCGCCTGAAAAGACAATGCGCTCCGGTTCTGCCAGGAGAAACTCCTGGGCCACGGTAGCATTCAGGTTCGTCAACGCTTCCTCGCATCCGTCGGAACTCATGACGAAGACCTCGTCCGGCTCCGTCGGCCCGCCCGCCAGGTAGGACAACGTACCGTCCCGCGCCAGGCTGGGAGAGGCCACGACCCTTCTCTGGCCAGGCGTCACCCGCTCAGGCACCGACGTTCCCTTCGCAGCCACCCGGTACACGTGGCTCCCGCCCTCGCTCGCAACGGTGGTGTAGATGTCGCGACCGTCAGGGGACCACAGTACCGGAAAGGAAGCACCGCCCCGGGCCCTGACCTCAGACCCGGCCTCCATGCCGACCCTGCGATCGAGGGAACCGGTGAGATTGCGGGCGGAGTCCCATGACAGCGGGAAGGTCTCCGGGTCAAAATCCAGGGTGAAAAGGTCATAGGGCGAGGAAACCCAATCGAAGAAGTTCTCGAACCCGATGAAG
>SKXF01000083.1 GCA_007128555.1 Clostridia bacterium
GCGTGCCGATGACCTGGCATGCCACCCGCAGGCGCGCCGTCGGACAGCACCAGCTCACATCACCCACATCCGTAGAGCCCCGGGGTTCATCCTCCTTCGGAGGCCTGGGCAGCACAACGTCGCACAACAGTTTGTCGCGCAGATCATCGGGCATCTGCCGGCCCCTGAAAGCAGATTCCCTTTGCTCTGCCGATATGTGTTCAGCGATCTGTCGGGCAAACTCCCTCGCTTCTTCTCCAAAATCGGGCGGGCCGACACGCTCAAAGCAATCAAACAGCAGGTCGGTCATTGGGCCATTGGGCAGCACATTGTAGATGGCCTTCAGCATATCCACGTCGTAGGTCGTGTCGGTCATCTTGGCCGCCCCCGAGGCACACTGCAAGACCCTCTCCCACAGGTCGTCTACTTCTGCCCTCTGTACCGAGCGGACGAGATACCACACCTTTGCCCTCGGCGGGACAACATTCGGCTGCTGCCCACCTCCGGGGATGACGTAGTGCACGCGGGCTCCCTGCGGCACGTGCTCTCGCAGGAACTCCACTCCCATGTTCATCAGCTGCACGGCGTCCAGGGCGCTTCGCCCCAGGTGGGGATCGCCCGCCGCGTGGGCAGAACGGCCGTGGAAGACGAAGTTGGCCGCATTGTTCGCCAGGGTAGTGCCTACCGAGGGCCGGTTGATCTGATCCGGGTGCCAATCAAAGCAGGCATCGCAGTCGTCAAACACACCGTCACGAGCCATGAATGCCTTGCCGCTCAGGTTCTCTTCCGCCGGGCACCCGAAGTACTTCACGGTACCCGGCAGGCCTTCTGCTTCAAGAGCTGTCTTCAGACCGATAGCCGCACCAAAGGCCCCTGCGCCCAGCAGGTTGTGACCGCACCCGTGCCCCGCGTCATGCGACTCTCGTTCCTGTCGGTACGGCAAAGCTTCCTGAGACACTCCCCCGAGGGCATCATACTCACCCAGGAAGCCTATGACCGGCTTTCCTGATCCCCACGTAGCAACAAAGGCGGTGGGCATGTCAGCCACGCCCACATCCAACTCGAATCCCCTGTCCTGCAGCGCCCCGGCGAGGCACTGGGCCGAGCGCGTCTCGTGCAAGGCCAACTCCGCGTAGTTCCAGACCTCGTGGGCAATCCCGCGAATCAAATCGGCATGCTGATCAATACAGCGCATAGCTTCCGTTGCTCTCACTGACGACACTGGAACGCCTCCCAATTCTGTTGCAATGCATAATGGTAGTACCTTGCTCCGTAGCATTCTTGATCAGATAGGTCGGTTCCTGCAGGCTGTTCGAATGTCGGAATGAATCATGCCACAATGATGGCAGACCTCTTCTCGTGAGAAAACCACGTGCCAGGGTCCCTTCATCTTCATGGGACGCGATCGGCCTTGCGGACGATGCGACCCGCCTCCGAAGGGGAGCTGACCACATGAAGGGTCTGGCCAGTCATAATATCATCACCGAAGACCTCATCCCCGTTTCACCGGAATTCCGGCACAGATGCCTTCCCCTGATGATCGCTGGAGGTGGCTACCTCGATTCTGGGACAATGAAGCATCGGCCGCATCCTCGTGGCGGCAGCACAGGGGTCGTGTCGATCAAGTAGACACGGGTATGTCCAGGTACGGGTGCAATGTGACCTGTTTATGGTTAAGTATCGTTGAGATCTGCTGCTGCTTCCGTTACAATGATCCAGGGAGGCGATGGCAATGCGTGAGGAGAAAGGGTTGATCACTGCGCAGGTGCTGGCCGAGGCGCTGAGCCTCTCGGTGGATACGGTGTGGAAGTACACCAGGGACGGCAAGATTCCGTGCGTTCAGCTGGGAAAACGACAGTACCGCTACCGACTTGAGGATGTACTCGCCGCCCTCAATGAACCTGCTGTTTGCGAAAGAGATTCCAGCTACAAAACAAGCCAGGAACGCTTCACCTATGACGACTACCTGCAGCTGCCCGATGAACCAGGATTCCGCTTTCAGGTTCTGAAGGGTATGCTGGTCAGGGAGCCCTCGCCGAACGTCATGCACCAGCGCACCCTCGGGAGGCTATACCTGGTCCTGCATGGCCACTTCCGAGACCATGACCCAGAGGGTGAGGTGTTCTGTGCCCCGTTGGATGTAACCCTTGGCGAGGAGAATGTGGTCCAGCCCGATTTGCTCTTTGTCTCTTCAGAGCAGAAGCACATCATCCGCAAAAGACGCATCGACGGGGCCCCGGAGCTGGTTACAGAGATCCTGTCTCCTGGCGATCCTCGCAGGGATCGACTACAGAAGCTGCAGATCTACCGCGATGCCGAGGTACCCCACTACTGGATCGTTGATCCACAACAGAGGACACTGGAGTGTCTTGCCCTGCGAGACGGGACGTACGCGGTTGTCGGGGGAGGAATGGATGACGATGTGGTCTGCCCTCCCGATTTTCCCGGACTGGCGCTGAACCTGGAAGACCTGTGGCGATAGAAGTTCCCGATTGCCAACGAGCTGAGGCAATGGGGTGGCGCGCTTCAGCAGGTAACCATTCAAGTCACGATGCTTGACATATGCCCGGCCCACGATCGACACCCGGGCGCTTGCTTCACGGTCACGGAGGCGAGCCCAAAGTCTCCCAGTTCCATGAGACGAGGTGAAGCCTGTGGGTATCAATGAGCGGGAAAAGCCGAGGCATGTCTCGCCTCGGGATTCTTCAATGACCCGGAGCAGGGAGTCTATTAGGGAAAGCCCAGGCCCTTTATCCTGGATGCCCCCGCAGGAACCTGCGGGCTGGAGTCCGGGAGAATGCTCCCATGTACTTCGATAGTGAAGGGATCTGCTGGCACAGGGGCGGGTGGTCCCACCGGGCACCTGCTCTCATCCCAGGTTGACTGCGTGAACCCCCTGCATACCTTCCGGCAGCGGAAAGACCTCGCCGATGCCGTGGTCCCGGCCGGGTTTTTGAGATCGATCCGGAAGAGCACAATGCAGACCAACCCCTGACTACGATAATATCCGCATTTCGTGTAGAATCGTGGTGTGGACATAACACATTGCGGGGGCGAACACACGTGGGCAAATTACCTCGGGCCGACACGTTCCTGATCGCCAGGAACCCCAACACAGACAGCAGCCTGCCGTACCTGCTTTCCCTGCCTGTAAAAGGGGA
>SKXF01000016.1 GCA_007128555.1 Clostridia bacterium
ATCATCTGAGGATGGGGCCCGGCGGAGGATGACCGGCCCGGTTGGGGTGCGGGCCGGTCATCGAGGTGTTCAGAGGTACTGGCGCCCGATGCAGGCACGGACGGTGACCAGCGGGTCCACGATCTGGCTGATCCTAAGAGAGCCGACGCAGCTCATGAGCATGTAGGCATCATCGAAACTCATGTTATGCCGGTTCACCAGGTGCCCCACGATCTCGGCCACGGCTTCCTGCGAGGCTTCCTCGAGGGTCGGGGCACTCACGATGAACATGAGGTCGTCTGCGTTCACCAGCATGGGCCACTGGATCTCGTATTCCTTGATGACTTTCACGGACACGGTGGCCCGGGCATCGCATTCCACTCCGGTCCCACAGACCTCTCCGTCTCCCTGCAGTGCGTGGGCATCCCCCATGGCCAACAATGCCCCCTCCGCCTCAACGGGAAGATACAGCGTGGCGCCAGGTGCGACGGTATTGGTGTCCATGTTGCCCCCGTGCCTGCCAGGCGTACCGGTGGGTATGGGCTCCCCGGCCGGGGCAACGCCCACGACACCCATCATCGGGCGCTTGGGCAGGCGGACCCCGGGGGCGAACTCGATCCAGTGCTCACCGATGCTAACAATCCGAGTTGTGGACTGTGTGACCCGGTCGCCCAGGGCGCCCTCGCCGGGGATGGACAACACGGAGCCGTGCGACGAGGTCTCAAGGGCCAGGATGCTCACAGCCAGTGCATCACCGGGCTCTGCGCCGTGGACGTACAGGGGCCCTGTCGCCGGGTTAATCCGGTCGAAGGGAAGATTCTCGAGCCTGTCCTCCGGCGTTCGGATCTGCCCGGAGAAGGCGTCTCGGGTTTCGAAGATCACCACGGTTCCCGGATCTACTTCCAGGACAGGTCTTGCATCGCGGGAAAAGGTGTAGATGTGATCTGTCCTGGGTATTTGCAGCACGTTGGTCAATGTCCTCACCTCCATGGGTGATCAGTACCGGTTGCTTGCCCTGTCAATCCAGGCAACGCGACCGACAGGGTCTCGTAAAGATCCCGGCGCACCGTGCCGGGTGTTCAGCGGGGGTCGCCGAGTTTGAACCCGGGTTTGCAGGTGGGCCATGGTCGTCACTACCCGCGGCCACGTCCAGGTTGAGATCTCGGGCCAGCTGGCAGAGCGCCTCCGTTTCCCCGGAGTTGTGCCAGCACGGGGGCGGCCTCCGTTCCCCTGACCAGCAGGACGATCTCCCCGGGTTGGATAGCCTCGGGGGAAGAACGTGCGATGCCGCCCGGGGAGAAGGCGTAGCGATAAAAGGCGCTCCTCGGGCTGATCCGATGTTCCGTAGGAGCGGAGATTCTCGTGGGAGGGATTCAACCGGTGGAACATGGTGAGGATGCCTTCCGCTTCTGGCCGCCTGGCGGCGGTTTCCCTGGCCACGTCAGCGTCCTTCCGAAAATCCAGGGAGACCCGTGCGTCCAGGCGCTGCTGGAATTGCCGACAGTGATCCCTGTCGTTGGTCTCGAGAATCTCCTCCAGGGTCGGATTCTCAGCGTCGATGCCGGATGCGAGAAGGCGCGATTCGCTCCCACGAAAGGCGGAGGACATCTCGACGTCGCGGAGAACTCTGACACCCTGGGTCGAGGTCATGGGTGTGCCGGCAACAGACTCGAGATCGGTGAAGGCGATGAGGTCCACTCCCATGTGTGCAGACATCGAGATTAGATCCTGGGGGGAATCCTCTCCGTGGTCGCTCAAGTGCGTGTGAACGTAAAGGTCAGGGAGGTGAGGTTCGGGCATGTGAATCCCTCCATAATCTTTGACAAAGCATCATACCATGGATATAATACCATCAACACAATGATGGAGACAGGCTTTTCGGATCGTGGAGCACCAGAGAGGAAGTCCATCGGCTGAAAGACTTCTGCTTCGTCCCGAACCAGTACCACTCCAGAGTGCCAGGCGAACCTGGCCGGCCCCCACCGTTACCGGGTTTGAGAGGGCTACCACAGCCAAAGAAGGTGGAACCGCGAGAAACTCGTCCTTCGGGGACGGGTTTTTTGTATTTTGGAGGTGACGGGAATGGACATAAACATTATATTGCCGGATGGTTCAGTGAAACAGTTTGCATCCGGAACAACGGTTGGCCAGATCGCGATGTCCATAGGGCCGGGACTTGGCAGGGACGCCCTGGGTGGCAAGCTGGATGGGGATCTCGTTGGCCTGTCAGAACCACTGGAGCATGGAGGACATCTCAGGATTCTCACGTTTTCCGACGAGGAGGGCCGGGCAATTTTCAGGCACAGCATGTCCCACGTTCTGGCCCAGGCGGTGAAGAGGCTCTTTGATGACGTGCAGCTGGGGATTGGACCGGCGATTGACGACGGGTTCTACTACGATTTCGATCTGCCGGACACCCTGACCTCGGATGACCTTCCGGGGATCGAGGAGGAGATGAAATCCATCATCGCGGAGGATCTTCCCTTCGAAGGCGATGTGCTTTCGAGGGAGGAGGCCCTGGAGATGTTCCGCACCATGAATGAGCCTTACAAGGTTGAACTCATCGAGGAAATGCCTGAGGATGAAACGATCACCTGTTACCGGCTGGGGGAGTTCATCGACCTGTGCCGCGGCCCCCATGTGCCATCAACGGGGAGACTTCGGGCGTTCCGGCTGCTCAGCGTCGCTGGTGCCTACTGGCGGGGCGATGAGAATAGGCCCCAGCTCCAGCGGATCTATGGTACGGCCTTTGACAGCCAGTCCGATCTCGATGCGCACCTGCATCACATTGAGGAGGCCCGACGCAGGGATCACCGGCGCCTGGGGCGGGAGCTGGAGCTGTACAGCACCCACTCGGAAGGGGGTGCCGGGCTGATCTACTGGCATCCCCGCGGTGCGGTCGTGCGCGAGCAGATCGAGGAGTTCTGGCGGACGACCCACCGGGATCGGGGCTATGACATCGTGTACAGCCCGCATATTGCCAAAAAGGAGCTGTGGGCCACGAGTGGGCACCTGGAAACCTTCCGGGATGATATGTTTAACCCCATCGAGGCTGACAACTCCGAGTACCTGCTCAAGCCAATGAACTGCCCCTTTCATATCCTGATGTACCAGGTGCAGAGCAGGAGCTACCGGGACCTGCCGATGCGATGGGCCGAGA